>JBILHV010000287.1:0-3232 GCA_044350305.1 Burkholderiaceae bacterium | reverse complement strand
ACTAAGTTTTAGATGCAAATTACCCCTCTAAGTGGGCCAGTTCTCGGTGCAAATCTGGAGTTATATGCTAAGTACCCACGCCCAATTGGGCATGGCTTAACGGTCAGCAATGGCTAACACCGGTTATTTGCATGGTAAGTGCGTTGTATTTATAAATCTGCGATTGAGAAGTCGTCAATCAAAATAAAACTATTTGTGAGCCATTTGTTGATTTGCATCGAAAACCTACCCACTAGGTCGGGATTCAGTGCAAATCAACATAAATCTGCTAACGATGAAGTGTCGCCCTCATTACAGCTGTGTCATAAAAAAAGGGCTCTGTTCGCGCAGAGCCCCGACCTATTTAGCTAAGATTTACAAAACACTCAAACATTAAAGCGATCTGCGTTCATCACCTTGGTCCATGCAGCGATAAAGTCTTGGACGAATTTTTCTTTATTGTCATCTTGCGCATAGACCTCTGCATAAGATCGCAATATCGAGTTCGAACCAAAGACTAGATCGACGCGCGTAGCGGTCCACTTCGTTTTGCCGGACTTGCGCTCAACGATGTCATAACTATTGCGCCCTGTGGGTTTCCATGAGTAGGCCATATCTGTCAGATTCACGAAAAAGTCGTTAGACAGTGCACCTTCGCGCTCGGTCAACACGCCGTGTTTCGTCGCGCCATAGTTTGTACCCAACACGCGCATGCCACCGACCAACACTGTCATCTCCTGGGCGGTCAGGCCCATCAGTTGTGTGCGATCGAGCATCAGTTCTTCGACACTGACCGCATAGTGCTGTTTGGACCAGTTACGGTAGCCATCATGAATCGGCTCAAGCACGGCAAAGGACTCGACGTCTGTTTGCTCAACCGTTGCGTCACCGCGACCTGGCGTGAACGGAACGGTCACGTTATGACCCGCCGCTTTAGCCGCCTGCTCAATTCCTACATTACCAGCCAGCACGATCGCGTCAGCAATGCTCGCGCCCGTGCCCTTGACGATACCTTCCAGCACACCAAGGACCTTTGCTAAACGCTTGGGTTCATTGCCTTCCCAGTCTTTTTGAGGCGCCAAACGGATGCGCGCACCGTTTGCACCACCACGCCTGTCTGAGCCACGGAAAGTCCGGGCGCTATCCCACGCTGTTGCAACCATCTCGCTCACCGACAAACCACTCGCGGCAATCTTGGCTTTGACTGCCTTGACGTCATAGCTCGTATTGCCAGAAGGTACTGGATCCTGCCAGATCAAATCCCCTTTGGGTACTTCGGGTCCGATGTAGCGCACCTTGGGTCCCAAATCACGGTGTGTGAGCTTGAACCAAGCACGAGCAAACACCTCGGTGAAGTAAGCAGGATCTTTATGGAAGCGCTCTGAAATCTTGCGGTACTCAGGGTCCATCTTCATGGCCATGTCCGCATCTGTCATCATGGGATTCAGGCGAATCGATGGATCCTCGACATCGACGGGTTTGTCTTCCTCTTTGATATTGATTGGTTCCCACTGCCATGCACCTGCGGGACTTTTCTTGAGTTCCCACTCGTAGCTCAAGAGCAAATGGAAATAGCCGTTATCCCATTGCGTGGGATGCGTGGTCCAGGCGCCTTCGATGCCGCTGGTCATCGTATCGCGCCCGACAGCTCTGGTGGTGTGGTTCATCCAGCCAAGGCCCTGCTCTTCTACGTCTGCTGCTTCAGGTGCGGGCCCAAAATTTTTTGTATTGCCATTGCCGTGTGCTTTTCCAACGGTGTGACCACCTGCTGTCAATGCAACAGTCTCTTCATCATTCATCGCCATACGAGCGAAGGTTAAGCGTACGTCTTGTGCGGTACGAAGAGGGTTTGGTTCGCCGTTCACACCCTCTGGGTTTACATAGATCAGACCCATTTGTACGGCAGCGAGAGGATTTTCAAGGGTTTGACGATCGCCACCTTCGTAACGACTCGAACCTAGCCACTCTTTTTCAGCACCCCAGTAGATATCGATTTCTGGCGCCCAGATGTCCTCGCGACCAAAGGAAAATCCATAGGTTTTTAAACCCATTGACTCATAGGCCACATTGCCTGCGAGAACGATCAGGTCTGCCCAGCTCAGTTTGTTGCCATACTTCTTTTTAATTGGCCATAGTAGGCGACGCGCCTTGTCCAAATTATCGTTATCTGGCCATGAATTTAATGGTGCAAAACGCTGGTTACCTGTTCCCGCACCACCCCGGCCATCGGCTATACGATAAGTGCCAGCAGAGTGCCAAGCCATACGGATCATCAAGCCACCGTAATGACCCCAGTCAGCAGGCCACCAGTCCTGACTGTCTGTCATTAGCACGGTCAAATCTTTTTTAAGCGCCGCGACATCAAGCTTTTTGACTTCGTCTCGGTAGTTGAAACCTTTGAGCGGATTAGTCTTTGTGTCATGCTGGTGCAAAATCTCCAGCTTCAGTGCATTCGGCCACCAAGCCATAGGAGACTTGCTTTCAGTGGTGTTGCCACCGTGCATCACGGGACACGTTGCTTGGTTTGACATGATCAACTCCTTAATCTGCTGAATCCTTAGATTAAGGCTATTTTAAAAAAAACTCTAATTGTTTTTGTTGATCGTTGCCATAGCGGATCCAGATATCTGGATAAATTACTTCATCAAACTGTTAGAAACGTCTGTACAAGTGGGGTGATGTATCTGGGGAACTCTGGCTATGACAGATTTTTTTAGAAAACTGGTCGCCCATCTACTAAAGCCTGAGCCGCTTGTTTTTGCGCGATATTGTCCAGATCGACTTCGGTTAATCCGAGTAAGCGAGCCGGGTTGGTTCTGACCATTTTTTTTATGTGCTCTTCGGGCATGCCAAGCATGAGAAAACTGCCGATTAGCATGCGCATGGTTTCGGATGCAGGCGGGGCCCATTCAAAAAAATAATCTGTCGTCAAGATCACTTTGTCAGGACTGATCTCGGACATGATATTGACAAACTCTTTCGCTTTGATGCGTTGAAAAGCCGGCAGACAGCCTAAGGCGCAAAACTCGCAGACGGCTCCGAGTTGACACATATCTTTGATTTCTTGAAGATTGGCGCCTACTGAATTACTGTCAGGATGCGAGAAGATCACCTCTTCAATGCCGTAATCTTTTGCGCCATCAGCGAGCGCAATGGATTCTTTCGGTGATACGTGGCCGCTACACACGGTCATCCCATACTGACGCGCAGCGTCTAGGCACTCCCGACATTCCGCAGTAAGTCTGCCGTGTGA
>JBILHV010000286.1:0-3243 GCA_044350305.1 Burkholderiaceae bacterium | reverse complement strand
GCAATGGCGGCGTTTCAAAGCGCTTGGCACCAAAGAAAAACGCACCCGCAGCGAGGTCCACATCAATACGATCTCCTGTGCTTACCGCGACGACAAGCTCAGGACACTCAAACACCGGCAGCCCAATGTTGATCGCATTACGATAAAAAATGCGCGCGAAACTCGTTGCCACCACGCAAGAGATACCGGCTGCCCGAATCGCAATGGGCGCGTGCTCTCGGGACGACCCGGAACCAAAGTTTCGACCCGCCACAATAATGTCACCGGCCTTGACGCGTTGCACAAAGTCCGGATCCAGGCCCTCCATGCAATGTCCGGCAAGATCTTCAGGGCGTCTTAACGTGAGGTAGCGACCAGGAATAATCGTATCGGTATCGACATTGTCACCATAACGATGCACACAAACGGATGAAATCATGGACTGTGACCTATTTAGATAACCGCAAGCATACTTGGATCAACGATCTCGCCGCTGACGGCCGCTGCTGCAGCAACCCAAGCATTAGAGAGATAGACACGCGAATTAGGATGTCCCATTCTGCCTTTGAAGTTGCGGTTGGTCGTGGCGATTGCCGTTTCACCTTCCGCAAGTACCCCCATATGACCGCCAAAGCAGGCGCCGCAAGTAGGCAAAGACACGGCCGCACCTGCTGAGGCAAACACCTCGAGCAACCCCTCTGCTGCCGCTTCACGGTAAATCGCATTGGTGGCCGGTACGATGATGACCCTAACGTCACGACTCACCTTGCGGCCACGCAAAATCGAGGCTGCCTGTCGTAAATCGGTCAGGGTTCCGTTGGAACAATTCCCGATATAAACCTGATCGACTTTCGTACCGACCAATTTAGACAACACCGTTCCATTTGCGGGGGATGGCGGCACGGCCACCAGCGGCTCCAGCGCATCCAAGTCGATCACACGGCTCGACTGATAGTGCGCATCAGGGTCCGGCGCCACCGCTGAGCGTGCTCGCCAGCCATGCGCTGCGGCAAAGGCATGCACTTGCTCGTCGACCTCAAAGACACAGGTCTCGGCTCCGGCCTCCACAGCCATATTCGCGACAGCCATGCGCTCATCGACGTTCAAGTGGCATAGTCCTGGCCCCCCAAACTCAATCGACAAATTGGCCGCCCCATCCGAGCCAATCGCAGCAATCAAAGACAGGATGATGTCCTTGCCGGTCACGTACGGCCGAGGCGAACCAACGATATCGATGCGCATTGATTCTGGCACCTTGACCCATAACTCACCGAGCGCCATGGCGGCAGCCAAGTCGGTTGAGCCAAAGCCCATTCCCGATGCATTGAACGCGCCCGCGGTACAGGTGTGGGAATCAGCGCCAAAGACTATGCCCCCCGGGCCAATCATGCCGATCTCCGGCAACAAGGTGTGTTCAATCCCACCGTTACCCGCGTCGTAGTAGTGCTCAATCCCAAATTGGCGTCCAAACTGTCTGAGCAAGCGGATGGACTGCGCGCTAATGATGTCCTTTGCAGGCGAAAAATGATCGGCAACAAGCACGACCCGCTCGGGATACCGCGGGCCAGCCACTTGCATACGCTCAAGCTGCTCAATCGTAATGGTGCCACTCACATCATTAATCAATACAACATCCGGAGACACCATCACGATGTCCCCTGCCTTTGCAGCACCCGACTTCGTGTGCGCTGCATAAAGCTTTTCGGTCATGGTTTGACCCATATTTGTCCCCAAAAGGTTAAGCTCACAGCTAACCAAGCATCCTATTCAACCAAACAACGGCCCGCAAAACAAGCCGTTTTGACATCTTTGAACATGACAGCTCCAAAGCCGCCAAGTAAGCCTCACCTTATCCGCATGCATTCCAACGACAACGTAGCCATTGTGGGCAATGATGGTGGGCTGGCTGCTGGCACCACGATACCTGATGGCCCCACTCTCACAGACAAGGTTCCGCAAGCGCACAAAGTCGCCTTAATAGACCTGGCCGCCGGTCAACCCGTGATCCGTTACGGTGTAACCATTGGCTATGCACTTAAGGATATCGCAGCAGGAAGCTGGGTGCATGAAAAACTATTACAGATGCCGCCGGCCAGAAATTTTGAGAATCTGCCGGTTGCCACGATCAAACCCCATCAAACCGAACCCCTGACGGGCTTTACCTTCGAGGGCTATCGCAACGAGGACGGCTCGGTCGGCACCCGCAACCTTTTAGGCATCACGACCACCGTGCAGTGCGTCGCCGGCGTGGTCGAGTTTGCCGTGCAGCGCATCCGCAACGAGTTGTTACCACGATACAAAAATGTGGACGATGTGGTGGGACTTGAGCATAGCTACGGGTGTGGCGTGGCGATCGACGCCGCTGAAGCCATCATCCCGATTCGCACCGTACGCAACATTAGTTTGAATCCAAACTTTGGTGGTGAGGTCATGGTGGTGAGTCTTGGGTGCGAGAAATTGCAGCCAGACCGTCTGTTGCCACCCGGAAGCTTCCCCATCAAAGACGATCGAGGCACGAGCGTCAACACGGTTTGTTTACAAGACGCTGAGCACGTTGGGTTTATGTCGATGATCGAAGCCATCATGCGCGAGGCAGAGATTCATCTAAAGCGACTGAATCAACGCACACGAGAGACCGTACCCGCGAGTGCGCTTGTCGTGGGCATGCAATGCGGCGGAAGTGACGCCTTGAGTGGTGTGACGGCAAACCCTGCGCTCGGCATTGCGGCAGATTTACTCGTGCGCGCTGGTGCGACGGTCATGTTTAGTGAAAACACCGAGGTGCGCGACGGCGTCGATCAACTGACTGCTCGCGCGGCAAATCCTGACGTTGCGCAAGCAATCATCGACCAGCTCGAGTGGTATGACCACTATTTGGCACGAGGAAAAGTCGACCGTAGTGCCAACACCACTCCAGGGAACAAGGCGGGCGGTCTGTCCAATATTGTTGAAAAAGCCATGGGTTCCATTATCAAAAGTGGTTCCGCGCAGATATCAAGCGTCTTGGCGCCCGGTGAAAAACTTGCCCCTGAGCAACGCGGCCTCGTCTATGCCGCCACTCCAGCAAGTGATTTCATTTGTGGCACGCTACAACTGGCAGCTGGCATGAACCTCCACATCTTTACAACGGGGCGTGGAACGCCCTATGGGCTGGCTGAGTGCCCTGTGATTAAGGTTGCGACCCGAAGCGATCTCGCACGGCGCTGGCACGACTTGATGGATGTGAATGCAGGTCGCGTGGCCGATGGTGAACTATCGATCGAA
>JBILHV010000285.1:0-3255 GCA_044350305.1 Burkholderiaceae bacterium | reverse complement strand
GGGCATCGCGGGCACGCATATCTGCAAGAAGGTCTTCTAGATTAGCAGAAATTCCCTTTTCGATCAACTGCTTAGCACGTCGCTGCGCACGCGCTTGTACGTCAGCAATTAAGAATATTTTTACCTGAGCATCTGGAAAAACAATGGTCCCCATGTCCCTGCCATCCGCCACAAGCCCCGGCGCCAGGCGAAACGCTCGCTGACGGCTCAATAGCGCTGCGCGTAACTTAGGATTCGGGGCGAGTCGTGATGCCAGATTCCCGACATGCTCTTGCCGGATGACCTCAGACACATCTTGACCACCGAGGAGAATCTGATTGGATCGGAACTGAACATCAAGCGTTGCCCCCGCTTCGGCGACGGCCGCTTCATTCTCTGGATCGATCGCTTGCTGCTGCACGGCAAGTGCCGTCAGCCGATAAAGCGCCCCGCTATCAAGCACGCCCCAACCGAGCGCTGAAGCCACACGCTGCGCCACGGTTCCCTTCCCCGAAGCCGTGGGTCCATCGATCGTGATGATTGGGATGGCTGCACTCATGAAACCAGGCTGCCGTACACGTCGAAGTAAGTTGGAAACGTCTTGCTCACGCAACCAGGATCCAGAATGGTGACTCGGCTTTGACCAAAGGCAGCAAGCGAGAAACACATTGCCATGCGATGATCGTCGTAGGTATGGATACTGGCATCCTGCCAACTGCCCGAAGCAATAGGCCACACGCGCAACCAGTCGGGGCCGCTCTCGACCTGCGCGCCAAGCTTGCGCAACTCGGTTTGCATCGCCTCGATACGATCCGTTTCCTTCACGCGCCAGCTACCGATATTTCGCAAGGTGCAGGGCCCATCCGCAAACAGGGCAAGTGCTGCCGCCGTCATGGCCGCATCGGGAATCAAATTAAAGTCGGCATCAAACGCGTTGAGTTTCTCTCCGCGTGCCACGTGAACGCCCGTCACTTCGATCGAGGCGGCAGCTCGCCTGACCTGCACACCCATCGCCTCAATGGTGTCAGCAAATGCTACATCGCCCTGAATGCTTTGCGCCCCGACGCCGTTGATGGTGACTGGCCCACCCCCGATGGCACCAAGCGCCAAAAAGTACGAGGCAGACGACGCATCGCCTTCTACGTGGATTTGTTGGGGTGAGCGATAGGCTGAGCCGACAGGCACCACAAACTGCTGCCAGCCATGACGCTCAACAGTCACACCAAAGCGTGCCATCAAATTGAGGGTAATCTCAATATAGGGCTTGGAGATCAACTCGCCGCCGACGTCAATGACCAACGCCTTACCGGAACGCGCCACAGCCAGCGGCGCTGCCATTAACACGGCAGTTAAAAATTGACTCGAGACGGAACCTTGTACGGCGACCCGATCCAATAGCGTGCCGGCCGGTTCAATTTTTAGGGGTGGATAGCCGTCCTGCCCAAGATAGCTGAGGCAAGCCCCCATCCCACGCAAACCGTCAACCAAATCACCAATTGGGCGTTCGTGCATGCGGGGTACACCAGACAAGGTGTAATGGCCACCCATCATGGCGAGTGCCGCCGTCAAGGGGCGGATCGCCGTGCCGGCATTTCCCATGAAGAGTTTGGCCCGCTCAACCGGAAATCGCGCTACGCCCTGCACCGTCACGGAGTCCGTCGCATGCGTACTGATCTGTACGCCCAGCTCGCGCAGTGCCGTCAACATCACGCTCGTGTCGTCCGACTGAAGTAAACCGTCGATACGAGTGTTGCCAGTCGCCAGTGCCGACAATAACAACACGCGATTTGAAATACTTTTTGATCCTGGTAAGTTCACGCTGCCTTGGGCTGCGACACCGCGTCTTAATTCAAGACTAGAGGCCAGGCTCATTTCAAGTTGCCCGGCCAATCCGCACGCGCCTGAGCCGCGCGAGCAAGCATCTCTTCAAGCCAGGCCGCATCGTGTTCACGCAAGGCATGCTCGGCACGATCCATCACCTGGCGCAAGGAGGTGAGCTCTGCGAGCATGGCATCGCGGTTCGCCACAAATATGTCGCGCCACATTTCAGGCGAGCCCTGCGCGACACGCGTAAAGTCTCTAAACCCCTAACCAGCCGTTTCAAGTTTTAAGGTCGCGTCATCGCCACCCGTGATGTATTCCATAAACAACGCTGCAACCCAATGGGGCAAATGACTCACCGCAGCGACCACACCGTCGTGCTGATTGGAATCAATACACACCACGTTTGCGCCACACCGCTGCCATATGGCCTGAACCATGGCGACATCCTCTGGATGATTTTCGACAAGCGGGGTGAGCATCACCCGACGTCCCACGTACAAATCTGGGTCGGCTGCTTCAGGTCCTTTTTCATGCGAACCCGCCATCGGGTGTCCCGGAACAAACTGCGCCACGCGCGGACCCAAGCCAGACCGTGCGGCCTCGATCACATTACGTTTTGTGCTGCCTCCATCGGTCACAATGGTTTTAGCGCCAAGATGAGGAGCGATCTCAGAAAAAATTGCTTCAAATGCACCAACAGGTGCTGCGATAAAAATTAAATCCGCACGCGCAGCAGCCTCTTTGAGGGTCACGGCCTCGTCAATCAAACCTAAGGTGACCGCCTGCGCGAGCGTTTCAGGACGACGCCCAGCACCAAGAATACGATCAACACCACCAGCACGACGCAAGGCAGCGGCAAACGAGCCACCTATTAAGCCAACGCCCACCACTGCCAGCGTGCCGATTTTTAGCTTTGTCATGGCCCGGGCGCCGCTTTCAATACGGAGGTCAATGCATCGAGAAATGTCTGGTTCTCGTGGGGCAAACCAATTGAGACACGCAACCACTCGGGCAAACCATCGCCGGCCACTGGGCGCACGATGACGCCGCGCTTGAGCAGTTCAAGATTGATGCGGGCTGCATCGCCAACTTTTACCAATACAAAATTGGCGTAGCTCGGCACAAACTGCAAAGCAAGTTTTTCGAAACCCTGCTGCAACTGTTTTTTTCCATCGCGATTGACAGCAAAACTTTTAGCCAAAAATTCTTTGTCGTTCAGGGCAGCAATCGCTGCGGCTTGTGCCAGAGAGTTCACGTTAAAAGGTTGTCGCACGCGGTTCAATAAATCAGTCAGCACAGGTTGCGCCATCGCAAATCCGACACGCAAGCCGGCCAAGCCATAGGCTTTTGAAAAACTACGCGACACGATCAAATTGGGATAGCGCTTGACGAGTGCTACGCCATCGACGCGCAGCGCGGGCTCGAGGAATTCGTTATACGCCTCATCCAATA
>JBILHV010000284.1:0-3259 GCA_044350305.1 Burkholderiaceae bacterium | reverse complement strand
TTGCCAGCCGTAATCGCGCCAGCAATGATCGCGGATCTGATGCTCGATTCAGCCTGGATAGGGGTCTATTTCTCAATCGTGGCAGCCGCCGCACTAATGACACAGTTGGGCTGCGGCAACTTCATTGTTCGCTATGGCGCCATGCGCATGAGCCAAGCAGCTCTTATTCTGCTCGCAATCGGAACCGTCTTTGCTGCAATTGGCACACCTTTCTTTTTAGTGCTGTCGGCATTACTTGCTGGCGGAGGCGCCTCTGTATCGACACCAGCAAGTTCTCACTTACTCGGACGCTGCTCTCCCCCAAAGTACATGCCACTGATTTTTTCAATTAAACAAACTGCCGTACCCGCCGGCTTATTAATCGCCGGATTTGTCGGGCCATCACTGACAGAGTGGTCTAACTGGCGCTACACCATGCTGATCAGCGCACTGAGTTGTGTCATCTTTTCTCTTATGCTGCAGCCACTTGTCAAACATTTTGACGATGATCGCATCGCAACGCGTAAGTTTCATTTCTCAGATTTCGGGACCACACTGCGTTCTGTTCTTGGAACGCGCGACTTACGAAACCTAGCTTTTTCTTGCTTTGCATTCAATGCGGTACAAACTATTTTCACGATCTATTTCGTGGTCTACCTCACCACAATCGGCTACACGATGGTTGCAGCAGGATTTTTGTTCTCTATTGTTGTCGTCATTGCCGTACCTGGGCGGATCGTTTGGGGCTTACTTGGAAGTGGTTATATCCAACCACGAATCATGATGGCCACACTCGCACTTGGAATGGTGATCAGCATGGTATTGCTCGGGCTTAGCAGTGAAGGGTGGCCCACGATTGTCATCGGAATTATTGCAACCGTCATTAGCGCAACAGCCCTGTCTTGGCATGGCGTATTGCTCGCGGAAGCGGCGCGCGCGGCGCCCGAAGGCTCCCGAGGTGGCGTGACGGGTGGAGTGCTCTCTTTTGGACAGATTGGTGCGCTGACCGCGCCAATAATCTTTGCCGTACTGTTAGGCATATTCAATAGTTATGGCTTGGGCTTTATTGTTTGCTCAATTCCCGCGCTACTGGTAGCGTTGGTACTGCTGCGTCAGCGTCAAGGCTCCAATAACGGCAAGTGAGCATTCACCGTAGGCCACTGCAAGACGATTGCGGGATCGATCGCAAGCACAGCTTTATTTTTATCTTGATAGTCCAATCGTCCTAGCAAATCGCGCATTAAGTTTAGACGCGCATGCTTTTTGTTATCACTTCGCACAACCGTCCAAGGCGCATCGCTGTGGTGGGTTCGACGCAGCATCTCATCACGCGCTTCGCTATAGGCGCTCCACTTTTTTTGTGCCTGTTGGTCGATCGGACTGATCTTCCACTGCGTGAGAGGATCCTTCTCTCGGGCATGTAAGCGTTGCGCCTGTTCGTCCTTGGAAATATCCAAATAGTATTTAAAAAGCCGTACTCCAGACCGAACCAAGACCGACTCAAAGTCATTAACGGTAGCCATGAATTGCTCATGCTGTGTCTCAGTACAAAATCCCATCACTTTTTCTACACCGGCGCGGTTATACCAGCTGCGATTAAACAAAATGAATTCGCCACGCCCGGGGAGCTGCGCCACGTAGCGTTGAAAATACCACTCACCCAGCTCACGCTCAGAGGGCTTACCCAGCGCGACAACACGGGTATCTCTCGGGCTTAAATGTTCAACGATACATTTAATGACCCCGTCTTTGCCGGCCGCATCACGGCCCTCCAACATCACGAGAATCTGCTCTCCACTATGTATGAAATGCTTCTGTAGCTTAACGAGCTCAACCTGTAAATCGTAAAGCTGGGCTTCGTAGTCATCTTTTGTCATTGGAGTTCCTTAGTTTGTTCTTTAAACACCCACAACCACAACAACAATGCCGCGAGAAGCGCGCATGAACCAGAGAATGCAAACGCATAGGTGGGACTAAACGATTCATACAACGAGCCAAAAATGAATGATGCGGGAAACAGCATAAATCCCGATATGAGGTTAAACCAACCAAACGCAGTGCCAGTCATCCCGGAGGGCGCTAGGTCTGCGACTAACGCTTTCTCTACGCCTTCGATCGCCGCTTTAAACAAACCGTACACCATAAATAGTGCCGCCACGCCGAGCAACGGCACATCTGGAATTCCCATCCCAAAATAAAACAAGGCAAACGCCAACCACGCAACCAGTATGAACGGTTTACGGCCCACCCGATCTGAAAGTGCAGATAACGGTGTGCCACATATGGTGGTGATCAAAGAAACAGCGGCCCACAACAACGGGATGTAAGGCAAGGGCACGCCCAACTCTCTCGCCCGAAGTAACAAGAACATATCAGACGAGTTCCCCAGCGCAAATAGCCCAACGACAATAAGATATTTTTTGAAATGCGGAGGCATACCCGCCAACGACCAGTGGAATTTGTTCACCTCAGTCGTCTGTTCACGTTTTGGCTCACGCAGACAAAGCGCGAGCACGACAGTCAGGACGCCCGGCACAATCGCCCACAAAAAGACGTCTTTAAGCGGTACGCCTAAACTCAAAAGAAGTGCTGCGATGAGTGGGCCAATGACCGCACCCGCATTGTCCATCGACCGGTGCAGACCAAAGGTAAGCCCTCGTTGAGAGGCGGGGACACTTTCGGCCAAGAGCGCATCCCGAGGTGAACTGCGCAAGCCTTTACCGACTCGGTCGGTAAAGCGAATCGCAACCACCCAGACCCAAGAGCTTGCGAACGCAACTAAGGGACGGCCAAAGCCCGCCAGAACATACCCAAGCACGATCCACGGTTTCGACCGACGGGTACGATCAAAGACAACGCCCGACACAAGCTTAAAGAGGCTGGACGTCGCTTCAGCGATGCCCTCAATAATTCCCAGTGTTTTGGGGCCCGCCATCAAGACCGTCCCAAGATAGAGTGGCATGAGCGGATACAACATTTCACTGGCTGTATCGTTCAGAAGGCTAATCAGGCCGATCAGCCAAACGGTACGGGGCAGAGTTTTGAGGGTAGAGAACATACCGAACCACTGTAGCACTCAAGTAGTCCGTCAAACCATCACAAACTAAATCGCAACGGCTAAGTCAGCGTTCCATGAGCGCGACTAATCCACGCGCGCGCCCGAAGCCTTCACTACTTTGGACCACATGTCGTAGTCCCGCTTGAGAAAGTCATCCATTGCCTGGCTCGACCCTCCGAGCACGACTGCACCCTCGCTCGTCAGCTTGGCCTTAAATGCGGG
>JBILHV010000283.1:0-3267 GCA_044350305.1 Burkholderiaceae bacterium | reverse complement strand
TTGAGTCGACCATTATCGATCTGTCTCGACTAGACGCGGGCGTTGGACCTGTCTTGCTGCGCCCTGGGCATATCAGCGCTGAGCAGATTGCGGCCGTGTTAGCGCAGCCAGTGCGCGATGCGGATGTCCAAGCGCCGCGCGTATCAGGCGCACTCAAGTCTCACTATGCGCCGCGCACCCCACTGACCTTATTGTCTGCTGCGAGCATGCTGGAATCAGCGCGGTCGCTTGCGATGCCTGATCATCAAAAAATAGTTTGCGTCACCACGACGCTGCGTGCAGAGGCGCATATTCGACGTGCGAGCGTAGATTGGGTGACGATGCCTAAAGATCCCGTCGCGTATAGTCAGGCCCTATTTGCGACCTTGCGTTCGTTGGATCAGGCGGGCTACGAGAGAATTCTCTGGGAAACTGTACCCGAGGGCCCGCAATGGTTAGGCGCGGCTGACAGGCTTGGCCGCGCTGCCGCCTAAGCAAAACCTCATAACACACTCTGTTGTCGATAATTTGACCCCATCGGTTGCGATCACCGCTGGAAAATGTAGGTGAATTCACAAATTTAAATTATGCTAGACAGCGCAAATCTCGCAGAGACAAACGGTCTGGATTGAAGTGGATCGTCAACAATATTGAAAGAGAGCGATCATGCATAAAGTTATTTACGCCCTACTGGCCTTGGTTGGCCTGTCCTTTATACCTTTGCAGGCACAAGCCCAAGCCTATCCTGATAAACCGATTAAATTGATTGTTCCGTGGCCACCCGGTGGCGGAGCGGATGTGGTCTCTCGGTTGTTATCGAAAGCGGTCGGAGACGACCTCGGTACACAAATCATTATCGATAACCGCGGCGGTGCTGCGGGTAATATTGGTGCGACGGCTGCCGCTCGTTCCGCGCCAGATGGCTATACGATCGTTTTTGCTTATTCTGGGACGCATTCTATTAATCGGCATTTGTATAAGACAATGCCTTTTGAAGAAAGTGACTTTGCGCCTATTGTGTTTTTAGCCTCAGTCCCCCAGTTGTTAACGGTCAGGGTGGATAGTCCCTATAAATCTGTGGCGGATGTCATCGCTGCGGCCAAAGCCAATCCAGGCAAGCTGACATATGGTTCGAGCGGTAACGGCGCCATTAATCATATGGCCGGACAGCTGTTCGCCGATATGGCAGGTATCAAGCTGCAGCACGTGCCTTATAAAGGGGGTGCACCTGCGACCAATGCGATCCTATCAGGTGAGATTGATTTAATTTTTGGTGAACCAGCGCCCTTACTGCCACACGTGAGATCCGGGAAGCTTCGTGCCATAGCGGTGACTAGTGCGAAGCGTTCGCCGAGCGTGCCAGATTTGCCTACGATCGCAGAGGTTGCTGTACCTGGGTATGAGGTCACGTCGTGGAATGGGTTTCTTGCGCCCGCTGGAACGCCAGATGCGGCCATTAAGCGACTCAACGCGTCCTTTAATAAGGTTCTCGCTGATCCAGCGATGCGCGAGCGCTTGATTCAAATGGGCTACGAGCCTGTGGGTGGCGCGCCTGAATTATTCTCGAAACATATTGCAGAAGAAACAAAAAAATGGGGGCCAGTCATTAAGGCCTCTGGTCTTGAGATGAACTAGATGATCTTTATGAGCCAAAGCGGGATCACGGATCCCGCCGGCGAAGCAGCTTGGCGAGAGTGGTACGTCGAGCACTTACGGATCATGTGCACGGTGGATGGAATTGACTCAGCGCAGCGCTTTTGTACGCAAACACCTGGCTGGCCGCCATCACTAGCGATGTACACCATTCGTTCTCCTGAGGTGTTTGTTGATCCTTACTATCAAACAATACGCGGGATGGGGCCCTGGGTTGATCTGATTGATAAGCGCTACTACAAGCGTAATTTGTTTGAAGGGGAGCGTGAAGGGCATGCGATCGTTGCGCCGCGGTTGCACCGTGATCAAGCGCTCATCGTGACAGATCAGCCGACTGCGACGTTCGCGGATCGCACGCTACCTTTTGTGTGGTTAAAAACAGTTGGCCTGGACTGCAGCACTCCATACCGGGGTATTTGTGTCATCGCGAAAGACCAGTTACTGAGCCTTTCTAATCATGCAGATCTTGCGATATACCTTCCAGATTAAAACAAAGTGAATTCCTCGCGACTAACCTTGATTGCAGGTGCGACAGGCCAAATCGGCAGTAGTGTCGGTGCACATTTATTCGAGCAGGGCGGATGGAATCCACTCGGCCTTGCGCGTGCGCCGAAGCAGGATGCGCGCTATCCAATGTTGGCGCTTGATCTCACCAACGCACAAGACTGTGCTGATAAGCTTGCCGCGATAACAGGTGTGACCCACGTTCTATATGCGGCGCGCTTTGACCACTTCGGTGGAGAACTCGAGTCACGAGAGACTAACGTGCGGATGTTGGAAAACTTGCTCAATGCCTTGAACCCGGCGTCAGGAAACTTGCAGCATATCCATCTGGTACACGGCACAAAATATTACGGCCATACGGTGCGAGAGCGTCCCACGCCTTATCAAGAAGATGATGCATGCGGAAACTTCAATAGTTTTTATTACGAGCAGCAGAGCTTGCTCCAAGAGCGCCAGCGGGGACGAGAGTGGTCGTGGTCGATATCTCGACCACATGCGTTCTGCAACTACCGCACCGATGAGTCACGAAACATGATTCTGATCGTGGGTCTGTATGCATCGATTCTACGAGAATTAGGGTTGCCGCTTGTCTACCCCGGGACGCTGCGTAGCTATATGGCTAAAACGCAGTTCTCTTGGTTGCCAACACTGGCGCGCGCCGCAACGTGGATGATGACGGATCCGCGTTGTGCCAATCAGGCCTACAACATTGTGAATGGCGATCCGATGAGCTGGTCTGAACTCTGGCCGTTGTTTGCCCAATATTTTGAGATGGCGTGCGGTGCGCCCGCAGATTGCACATTTGCTGATTTTGCACGTCAGCATGGGCAGACGTGGTCGCATATGACGAGTAAATATGGTTTACAGAATTCGGACTTAGCAGCACTCGCGCAGTGGCCTTATGGCGATTATGTGATGTCGTTGCAATGGGATGTGGTGTCGGATATGCGTAAGGCCGCCAGAGACGGTTTCCATGAACGCGTGAATACGCCCACGATGTGGTTAGAAGGTTTTGATTTCTTTAGAACACAAAAGATTATTCCTTGAGGTAAAGATAACGTGGCAACAACGATTGAGACAGACGTCCTAGTGGTGGGAGGGGGTGGCGCAGGCTTGGCGGCGGCCTCGGAA
>JBILHV010000282.1:0-3276 GCA_044350305.1 Burkholderiaceae bacterium | reverse complement strand
ACCCGAGCCCCCTTCAGGGCCAAGGTCGAGGAGCCAGTCTGCCTCGGCGATGATGTCTAGGTTGTGCTCGATCACGACGACAGTGTTGCCCGCTTCGACCAAGCGATGCAGTACGCGGATGAGTTTTTCTACGTCGGCCATGGAAAGGCCAACGGTCGGCTCGTCCAGAACGTAGAGAGTATGCGGCAAACGGGAGGCCCGGCCTGTCGTGATTACGCCTTCTGTCATACGGGCTTTGGCCAGCTCGGTGACGAGTTTGATCCGTTGGGCCTCACCACCCGACAGTGTCGGAGAAGGTTGCCCCAGCGTCAGGTAGCCCAGACCCACATCTTGCATCAGTTCAAGCGGATGTCGAATCTTTGGGTGGGCTGCAAAGTAGCCGATCGCGTCATCGACTTCCATGGTGAGCACTTCGCCCGCATGTTTGTCTCGCATGCGCACGGCGAGCGTGTCTGTGTTGAACCGCGCGCCGCGGCATGCATCGCAGGGCACTTTGATATCTGGCAGGAAACTCATTTCGAGAGTTCGCATGCCTTGGCCTTCACAAATGGGGCAGCGTCCATCTCCTGTGTTGAAAGAGAAGCGACCCGCGCCCCAACCCCTGATCCGCGCCTCATTGGTATCGGCGAACTGCTTTCGTACGTCATCCCAGAATCCAATATAGGTGGCAGGACAGGAGCGCGGAGTCTTTCCAATCGGCGTTTGATCCACTTCCAACACGCGGTCAAGCGCTTGCCAACCTGTGATGTCCTCGCAGCCCTTCCAGGCAGGCGTCCCACGTACGGAAAGTGCCACCGATAAATTATCGAGCAACACCTCGCGCGCCAGTGTTGATTTGCCGGAGCCGGATACACCTGTGACAACGCTTAATCGACCAATTGGAAAACGTGCATCGACATGTCGCAGGTTATGCAGCTTGGCACCCTTGACGGTCAACATGGCCAGGTCTTTTGTGATGGGACGGCGCGGTTGAAGCGGGTGCTTGAGCGGCTCACGTAGGTATCGACCGGTCGTTGATTCAGGAGCGTTCATCAAGTCTTGCAGCGTGCCTTGTGCGACCACACGCCCTCCGCGCACACCGGCCCCCGGGCCAATGTCAATCACATGCTCGGCGCGTCGAATCGTATCGTCATCGTGCTCGACGACGACCAGGGTGTTTCCGTTTTTCTCCAGTTTCGACAGGGCCCCTAACAAAATACGGTTGTCACGAGGATGCAAACCGATCGTCGGTTCATCCAGCACATAGCAGACCCCCTGCATATTTGAGCCAAGTTGCGCAGCGAGTCTGATGCGCTGTGCTTCTCCGCCCGATAAGGTGGGCGCGGCCCGATCAAGGGCTAGATAGCCTAGACCTACTTCCTGCATAAACTGAAGGCGTCCGCGGATTTCGCTTAGGATGTCCCGAGCAATGTCTGCATCGCGCCCGCGCAATACGAGCCCGGTGAAGAACGTGTGTGCATCGGATACGGCCAGACCTGCAAGCTCGGCAATGGATTTTTCGCGCCAAAGCACAGAACGCGATACGGGATTGAGTCGCGCGCCGTCGCACTGCACGCACACGCGTGTTTCGCCTTCATACGACGCGTTCCACGCATTCTCTTCGCCAGTTTGCTCTGCGTCGAAGCCTTGTAGTTGAAGTCCGGTACCAAAGCAGCCCGTACACCAGCCATGTTTGGAGTTGTACGAGAACATTCTTGGATCTGGCTCGGGAAAGCTTGTTCCACAACTGGGGCAAGCGCGCTTGACGGAGAAGTGTGTTTGCTCAAGTACGGCTGCCATGTCGCTGTGCAGCTTGTCGAGCGGCCAGATCACGCTCATGACGCCTTGGCCGTGTTCGAGCGCGCTACGAACGCCTTCACGCAAGGCTGTTTCATTTTTTGCTTCGACGACGAGATCGCAGACGGGCAATTCAATGTTGTGCTCTTTAAAGCGATCCAAGCGCGGCCATTTCGCAGTGCCGATAAAGGCATTGTCGACACGCAAATGCGTAAAGCCTTTGCCTGCTGCCCATTTTGCGAGATCGGTGTAATAGCCCTTGCGTGCGGTGACGAGCGGAGCAAGGAGGCCGATGCGTTCGCCCTTATGGTCGCGCAAGATTCGCGCCACGATTTGATCTGCGCTTTGGGGCTCGACACTGACGCGGCAGTCCGGGCACATCTGTGTGCCGAGTTTCATGTACATCAGCCGCAGGAAGTGATGGATTTCGGTCATGGTGGCGACAGTGGACTTGCGGCCCCCGCGGCTAGTGCGTTGTTCGATCGCGACCGTGGGTGGTATGCCAAAGATTGCGTCGACATCCGGTTTGCCCGCTGGCTGCACGATGGCGCGCGCGTAGGCGTTTAAGGATTCGAGGTACCGGCGTTGCCCCTCGTTGAACAGAATATCGAAGGCAAGCGTCGATTTTCCAGATCCCGAGACACCCGTGATCACCGTGAACTTGTCGTGCGGGATACTGACGTTGATGTTCTTTAAGTTGTGCTCGCGCGCATGCAAGATGTCAATTTGGGTGGCCGCACGGCGGCGTTCTTTGAGCACTGCCTGAAGGGGTTTGCCGGCAGTCTCAGACAGCGTGCTGCCGATCGCATCGGGTGTCATGGCAACGGCGTATTCACGCAAGGCCTCGCCCGTGTATGACCGAGGCTCTTGCATAATGTCTTCGGGGCTGCCGGTCGCGATGACTTCACCGCCTGCATCGCCGCCCTCGGGGCCTAGATCGATTACCCAGTCCGCAGAACGAATCACATCCAAGTTGTGTTCGATGATCAGTAAGGTGTGGCCCGCACCCAGTAGCTTACGAAACGCGCGCATCAATCTTGCCACGTCATCAAAATGCAGACCTGTGGTGGGCTCGTCAAATAAAAACAAACTGCCTTTTTTAGCAAGCTTGGCGGTCGAGATTCCGCTGCGTGCCGCTTCGGCCAGATGCCCTGCTAATTTCAGTCGCTGCGCCTCGCCACCCGATAACGTTGGGACGGGCTGACCAAGTTTGACATATTCCAAACCAACGTCGGCCAGGGGTGCGAGGCCAAGTTGTACATCGCGCAAGCCTTTGAAAAATTCAAGTGCCTCCGAGACGGTCATGTCTAAGACGGCATCGATCGAAGCGCGTCGTCCCAGGTGTTCGATTTCTACTTCGCGCACTTCGGGTCGGAAGCGCTTACCATCGCAGTCAGGACAGCGTATGTAGATGTCAGACAAGAACTGCATTTCGACGTGTTCAAAACCCGTGCCGCCGCAGGTCGGGCAACGACCATCGCCACTGTTGAAGCTAAAGGT
>JBILHV010000281.1:0-3277 GCA_044350305.1 Burkholderiaceae bacterium | reverse complement strand
AAGCGCAGAAAGTGCCCGGCCTAAAGCTTGAAGTGCTCCGACTGCCCGGCCGCACACCCGTAATGTTTTTTGAAGTGGCGGCTACGCGCTCAACCCATTCAGCCAGCCAAACCATCCTGATGTATGGCCATCTAGATAAGCAACCCGAGTTCGACGGCTGGCGCGCAGGCCTTGGTCCTTGGACGCCTAAGTACCTAGACGGCAAACTGTACGGACGAGGCGGTGCCGACGATGGCTATGCAGCCTACGCTGCGATTACGGCTATTCAAGCACTCAAAGAACAAAAAAATGAGCATCCTCGCATCGTTGGTTTGATCGAAACCTGTGAAGAAAGTGGCTCGCCTGACTTACTGCCGTACATCGATGTCTTGAAGCCAAAGATGGGTGACGTGGGCTTAGTCATTTGTCTGGATAGTGGTGCAGGTAACTACGATCAACTTTGGCTCACCACCAGTTTGCGCGGGATGGCCGCCGGTGTGCTGAAAGTAGAAATCCTAACCGAAGGCATCCACTCCGGCGACGCCTCAGGCCTCGTTCCCTCTAGTTTTCGCATCATGCGACAAGTACTAGACCGTCTGGAAGACAGCCAAACAGGTCGACTCCTGCCTCAAAGTTTTCATTGTGAAATGCCCGTCGAGCGCAAGCAACAAGCGCAAGCAACCGCCGCAATTCTCGGTGACCAGATTTACAAGCGTTTCCCCTGGGCACATCACGACTGCGGTGGCTCGACTCTCTTTGCTATCCCCACCACACTAGACCCGGTCGAAGCACTCGTGCGGCGGACCTGGATGCCAACCCTCAGTGTCACCGGTGCAGAAGGCTTCCCTGCACTGAAGGATGCAGGCAACGTGTTGCGTCCCTACACCGCCTTCAAGTTAAGTTTGCGACTCCCGCCCCTCATCGATGCGGCAGCGGCCGTAGCAGAATTAAAAACGCTCCTTGAGGATAACGCTCCGTATCAGGCGAAGGTCACCTTCCATGAACAGGGCGCCTCAAGCGGCTGGAATGCGCCGGCGACAGCCCCTTGGTTTGAACAAGCACTTAACAGCGCCAGCATGGCGCACTTTCAAGCGCCGGTCGGATACATTGGCCAAGGCGGCACGATCCCACTCATGAACTTGCTCAGCCAGGGGTTTCCTAAAGCACAGATGATGGTCTGCGGCGTACTAGGACCAAAATCTAACGCACATGGTCCTAATGAGTTTTTACATGTGCCTTATGCGAAAAAACTTACCGCTGCCGTGGCGCAAGTCATGGCACAGTTCCCCTCCTAAACATTTAAAAAACTATCATGACAAGCCCAACGACTCTTATTGTCCGTAACGGTCTCATCGTTGACGGCACAGGTGGCAAACCATTTGTAGGCGATATCAAGATTGTGAACGGCCTGATCGCGCAGGTCGGTACAGTCTCGGGATCCGCAGACAAAGAAATCGACGCAAAAGGGATGCTGGTCACTCCTGGATTTGTAGATATCCATACGCACTATGACGGACAGGTAACGTGGAGCAATAAGCTCGCCTCCTCGTCTCAGCTAGGCGTCACGACCGTCGTCATGGGAAACTGTGGCGTGGGATTCGCTCCTTGCAAAGAGGAGCATCGTGACATCATGATGCGCCTCATGGAAGGCGTTGAAGATATTCCTGGAGTCGTGCTTACCGAGGGTCTACCATGGAACTGGAGCACGTTTCCAGAATATCTTGATGCACTCGAGGTACGGCAATTCGATATCGACGTCGCCGCACAAATCGGGCATGCACCACTGCGTATACACGTCATGGGAGATCGCGGCGCTGCACGCGAGCCCGCCACAGAACAAGACAAAGCAGAAATGGCACGCCTTGCCGCAGAGGCCGTCAAGGCCGGTGCACTCGGCTTCACCACCTCCCGTACGATTCTGCACCGCAGTAGTGATGGACAACCCACGCCGAGCCTAGGGGCTGCTGAGAGCGAACTCACGGCCATCGCAAAAGGTCTGGGCAGCATCGGCTTGGGCACCTTACAGCTCGTCACTGACTTTGATGATGTCGACGCAGAGTTTGCCATGCTACGTCGCATTGCTGAAGCTTCGGGTCGTCCGCTGTCTCTGACCTTACTTCAGCATGAGCATCTGCCCGATCGCTGGAGACGCGTCATGGAGCATATGCACAATGCCACAGATGCTGGCTTGAAGATGAAAGCCCAAGTGGGTTCACGTCCTGTGGCGCTCATTTTTAGTTTCGCGCTATCGCTTTGCCCATTCACGCAATTGCCCTCGTTTGAAGCGCTAAAGAATCTAAGCCCTGAGGACCGCCTTAAACAACTCCGCGACCCCGCCGTCCGTGAAAAAATCCTCGCAGAAGAACACACCGAGGCCATGTTCAAGCGTCGTGTCGCTAACTTTGAAAACCTCTACCCGCTTGGTGACCCTCCAGACTACGAACCGGCGCCAGAAGATAGTATTGCTGGACGTGCGCGCCGAGCAGGTCAAGAACCGGCAGCGTTCGCTTACGACTATCTGCTAGGCGACAACGGTACGGCGATGCTATATCGACCACTCTACAACTACGCCGATCAAAATCATGACGTCTTAAGAGAAATGTTGCTAGACCGCGATACGGTACCGGGTTTAAGTGATGGCGGTGCGCATTATGGGTATATCTGCGACACGAGTTTTCCTACCTACCTGCTCACGCACTGGGCACGCGATCGCACACGCGGAGAAAAAATCCCGCTGGAAGATCTCGTCAAGTGGCAAACTCAAGACACCGCAGCAACGGTCGGACTCAATGATCGCGGGCAACTCAAGCCAGGCTATAAAGGCGATATCAACATTATCGATTTTGCAAAACTCAAGCTACATGCTCCAAAAATTGTCAACGACTTGCCAGCCGGCGGACGTCGTCTTGGACAAAGTGCTGAAGGCTATGTGGCAACGATTGTGTCTGGCGTCGTCACATACCAAGATGGTGTAGCGACCGGGGCACTGCCTGGCAAACTCATCCGCGGCGCACAAAAAACACAAAGCGTCGCAGCCTAATTATTCATAACGGAGACAAATATGGCAATTTATGAACTACGCACCTACACGATCACAGTCGGCAAGATGAACGATGTCGTCGCACTCTATAAAGCAGAAGGCTGGCCGGCGTTATCCAAGCACCCGCAAAAACTGTGCGGGTACTTTACCGGCGACATCGGCGCATTGAATCAACTCGTACACCTTTGGAAATTCGATGACGATGCGGACCGTCGCGCCTTCTGGGCAGGCGTCTACGCAGATCAAGCCTTTATGAAC
>JBILHV010000280.1:0-3280 GCA_044350305.1 Burkholderiaceae bacterium | reverse complement strand
CTCGTGCGCAAGGCGACGCGCCACTTCCGCCCACGCCACACTGCGGCTCGCCGAGATGACATCGCTAATATCATCAAAAACGACCATATAGCCGTTATCACTGCCATCGACCCGCAAGTGTGTCCCACGCGCCAACAGTGTCAAGGTGTAGGATTCTGAGGTAACCCTCGCATCCTCCAGGGTGATTTCGAACTGCTCCTGCCAGTGCGAGCGCTCTGAACCTACAGCAGAATGCTCAGCGAACGCCTGTCTGATTCTGCGTGCAAAGTCGAGCATCCCGTCGACTGTCTCGAGCGGACGCCCAGGTGCCGAGCGCAGATCAACCTTAAGGATCATTTGTGCGCCATGGTTAAACGTCGTCAGCCGGAACTGCTCATCAAAAACGAGTACGCCCGCTGAAAGATTGGACAGTACGCTTTCTAAGTACACGTTTGAACGTTCGAGTTGCGTTCGGTTGGTTTCGACCATCCGCCGAGCCTCACCCAACTGTCGCGTCATCGCGTTGAAAGATCGTGTTAACTGCCCAACCTCGTCCTTTGAGGGTGGCTCAGGCAACGGGCGGAAATCTCCGACACTCACCGCCTGCGTGCCCGCAGCCAGAGCAAGCAGGGGGCTGACCAGCTTTTTAGACAAATACAACGCAATTGCAATCGCCGCGAACACCGCCAACAGTAGCGCAAGGGTCAGCGTGACTCCGAAAAGATTGCGCAAGCTCTGGCGCGAGAGCGCAAGTTCTTGATAATCACGATTACCTTTTTGTACTTCTCTCGCATTACGCGCGATGATTTCAGACACGGGCTGCACCAATTGCAACCACCGAGTTTCACCTGCAACGCCTAGCGCAACGTCTAGGCGCTCGGGAGCTGCCAATGGGACAATGACGCGCAATTGCAGCCCAGTTTGGGTCAAGGCCGTCGCAAGATCATCACTGTCGGCCGCAGAATACCCACGCGATACCCGTAGCTGATTCATTACGCTTTGCGGCGGCAAGGTCGGTGTTAACGAACCGAGCTTATCGGTAGAAAATGCAATGAGTCGCCCCGCACCACTGAACACCAGCACATCGATTGCGGCGTTCGTCTCGCGCAAACGTGTGAGGGTCGTCGCGATATCTGAATCTGGCGTATTGTTCAATGCAGGCGCCATCGCGCGTGCACGCGCTTCGAGTTCTGCGAGCTGGGAGCTCAGCGCCGAGCGCGCCAATGCCAAACCGGACTCAAGCGCAGTGTCAACACGCACATTGAACCAAGATTCAATCGAGCGTGCCATAAACTGAATCGATACACCGTAAATTAAGGCTCCCGGCAAGACACCGATCAAGGCGAATGCCAGCGCGAAGCGCGCTGTAAGGCGTGCGCCAAACTGCCCACGTCTCAATTGCGCGACAAGACGAATCGTCAGCGCAACAACCCATATGAATAATGCCAAGGCTAGTGCGCCGTTTAGCCAGAGCAATAAGTCTTGGTAGCGCGCGACGAGGGAAGCATTGCCCGTGGACCACGCCAGCAATGCGAACAGGCCAAATGCGCTGAACACGCCAACCACAAGTGCAATGCGTAAAAGTGTGTTCATTTCGCTGCCTCCGCCCGTCTGATCGAAAAATCAAACGGCGCCCACGGGCTCGTCATGGACCAGGCGCCCCGATTGCGTACATCAAGCTGCAAGGGGCGCGCCATCTGGCTGGTGTCGAGCCGGATACGTACCTTGCCCTCATATTTAACGTCGGGCTCAAAGCGATCAACGGGTGCGATGGGCCAGCCGCGTATCTGTTTAATCACTTGTAATGCATCCTCCTGGGACGCAGCCGGTAAAAACAAATCTCCCGTGGCGACGCGCCATTGTTGCGTCAAGTTGTTGTAGATCAAACGTCGACTAAGTGTGGTCTGCACCAGCACTTTGTCAAACCACCACCAGCGTGGAGCGGTAATTTGTACGTCGTAGGTGAAGTAAAGGGGCACCCCATGCTCCGCGACTTCAAGCACGCTGCGGGTCAGCTCGAGCCCAACGTCAAGGTCCATCGTGAGCTGACCATCCTGCGGAAGCGGCTCAATACGCAAAATTCGGGCCTCGGACGCCCGTGCGACATTCATCCCTACCCAGACCACGCACAAAAGCCATGCCGCCATCAGGCGCCAGACAAGCATCGTGTGTGTTGTGCGTAACGTCATCTCATGTGGCGTCTAAGTGCGACGCGTAAACAATGCATAAAAGAATCCGTCGTGACCGGCTGGATGCGCGGCATCAGGACGGGACGGCAACAACTGCCCAGGCGCTGGCAATCGTTGCGCCTGCACATGCCGCTTAGAGAATGATTCTGCCTGCATTTCGCCCTCTTGGGGAAAAATCGAGCACGTTGCGAGCAATAATTTGCCGCCCGGTGCAACAACGCTCCAGAGCGCATCCAGGATTTCACGCTGCAATTTGGCGGTTTGCTGCACATCGCTTTCGCGCCTCAGCCAACGAATATCCGGGTGACGACTGACAATGCCCGAGGCGGTGCACGGCAAGTCCGCCAAAACCGCATCAAAAGGCTTCCCATCCCACCATAAATGCGCGCGCGTTGCGCTCTCTGCAACCAACCTGACTTTTGGGCTCAGTAGCCGAAGCCGCTCTAGATTTTGCTCTACACGTGCCATACGGGCTGGATCCACATCTAATGCCGTCAATTCAACGTCGGCCAACTCAAGCAAGTGCGCAGTCTTGCCGCCTGGCGCCGCACAGGCGTCGAGCACTCGCATTCCATCCTGCACCGCAAGCAGTGGAGCGGCGAGCTGTGCGCCGGCGTCCTGAACAGACCACCAGCCTTGGGCATAGCCAGGTAACGTCGTTACGGGCCGCGGCACATCCAGCACGATACCCGCCTCACCGAAGGCCGTCGCACCAACTTCTGCTTGAGCAAAAGCCTGTAAAACAGCTTCCCGCGAAGACGCCCGGACGTTCACACGTAAGGTCAAGGGCGGATGGGAGTTGGCTGCGTCCAACAAACGCTCCCACTGCTCGGGATACGCCTTGCGCAACGCATCGACCCACCAGCGAGCATGATTGAAGCGAACCTCTGGTGCATCGGCGGTATCGGCGAGCACGGTTTGCCGTTCACGCTGAAAGCGACGCAGCACGGCATTGACCAAGCCCTTAAACGAAGCCGTAGAGCGCTGCAGCTGGGTTGCCTGAACCGCTTGATCCACCAAGGTATGTGCTGTGTAGACCGGCGTCCCTGCCGCAGGCGTGCTCTCGCCAGCCCGTATTGAGGTCTCAAGTAACAGCAAACTCAGGCCGATCA
>JBILHV010000279.1:0-3282 GCA_044350305.1 Burkholderiaceae bacterium | reverse complement strand
AATAAGGAGTGGTTACCGATAAAGTGAATCTGTTGCGAGACGAGCCGCGGGCGCTTGAACACGATGCTACTGGCTGCAAGTAAGCGAATAAAGAAACGGGTGAAGACACCCAGGCCGACAACACGTTTGCGTACTGCGGCCCCAAGTGCTGCAACACCCTTTGGCGAAGTCATTGGAGGGCTCCTTGCCGCGCCAGCCAAGATTCAAAGGCTGGCGTGCTTGGATAATCGAACGGGACCGGTCCGTCGGAATGGCCATTTAAAAATTGTTGTACGTAAGGGTCGGTTGATGCGTGGAGAGAGGCGGGCGCGCCGTGTGCTTTGATGCAACCTTGGCCGACAAGATATACCTGATCCGCAATCGCGAAGGACTCTACGATGTCGTGGGTGATGACGACGCTTGCGCAACCGAGACGGTCGGATAGGTTGCGGATGAGTCGTGCTGTGATGCCTAAGGAAATCGGATCGAGACCGGCGAAAGGCTCGTCATATAAAACGAGTTCTGGTTCAAGAATGACAGCCCGCGCTAAGGCTACGCGTCGAGCCATCCCGCCCGACACTTCAGAAATTTTGAGATGCGCGGCGCAGCGTAAGCCGACAGAATCCAGGGTGTTGAGCACGCGCGAGAGCGTTTCGGCTTGTCTGAGCGAAGCATGTTCGCGCAGTGGGAATGCGACGTTCTCAAACACATTTAAATCGGTGAAGAGCGCGCCTTGTTGAAACAAAACGCCCATGCGTTGGCGCAGGGTTTGAAGTTGGCGGGCATCGGTCTGTGCCAGATCTTGATCAAACAAGGTCACCACGCCAGTGCGCGCTCGCAACTGTCCTGTGGCGGCGCGCAGCAAGGTTGTTTTGCCTGAGCCCGAGCCGCCCATCATGGCTACCACCTGGCCGCGGGAGACTTCGATGGAAATGTCGCGCAATACAGTGAAATCGCCATAGCCTAAGGAGACGCTATCTAGGCGTAGCACCGGATGATTAGAGTCGGAGGCGGGCGAGGGCATGTTGAACCAAAAGGATCGGGTCTTTGCCGTAAAGCTCAGTTAGAGCGTGCGGGCAGTCGTGGTCGTATTGTAGCCCCGACAGCCCGCTATCTGCACCGCAATTGCAGCGTCTGAGAGGTCTTTAGCGAGGCAAGACGCTCGAGCCCATCAGGAATTCATCCACCGCACGCGCACACTGACGACCTTCCCGAATGGCCCATACCACCAAGGATTGACCGCGGCGCATATCACCCGCTGCGAAAACCTTGTCGTCGCTACTACGGTAGTCGTCCGTATTGGCGCGGGCGTTGCCACGTGGATCCTGGTCAATACCAAAGGCTTTAAGTACATTGCTCACCGGGGCGACAAAACCCATCGCTAACAAGACGAGATCGGCTTGAATGTCGAACTCAGAGCCCTTCACTTCCTGCATTTTCATCTGGCCAGTCGACTCGTCCTTGACCCACTCGACGCGGCAAGCGACGAGTTTTTCTACTTTGCCATTCTTGCCAACCAGTGATTTGGTGGTCAGTGCCCAGTCACGCTCTGCACCCTCTTCGTGGGAGGATGAGGTACGCAGTTTCGCGGGCCAGTAAGGCCAGGTCAGCGCTTTATTTTCGTTTTCAGGGGGACGAGGCATCAATTCGATCTGCGTGACGGACTTCGCGCCATGGCGATTACTGGTGCCGACGCAGTCTGAACCGGTATCGCCACCACCAATCACGACGACGTGCTTGCCCTTTGCCAACACTTGACCGGCGACTTTGTCGCCAGCGACGATCTTGTTCTGTGGGCGCAGGAAGTCCATGGCATACATCACGCCGTCGAGCTCACGCCCGGTGACGGGTAGATCGCGAGGTGTCTCGCAGCCGCCCGCCAACACGATCGCATCAAACTCTTTTTTAAGCGCTTCGGGCGTCTTGACCGTGAGTGCTTTGTCAGGCGAGTCTCCAGACTGGCCGATGTAATGTGAGGTTTTGAAGGTGACGCCTTCGGCTTGCATTTGCGTCACGCGCTGGTCGATCAATTGCTTCTCAAGCTTGAAATCAGGGATGCCGTAGCGAAGCAAACCACCGATCCGATCATTTTTTTCAAAGATGGTGACGTCGTGACCGACACGTGCCAATTGCTGCGCGCAAGCGAGACCCGCAGGGCCCGAACCTATGACCGCAATTTTCTTGCCAGTCTTCTGTTCTGGCGGCTGGGGAACAACCCAGCCTTCAGACCAACCCTTGTCGATGATGGCGTGCTCAATGGACTTGATGCCCACCGCGTCGTTATTGATATTGAGTGTGCAGGCAGCTTCGCAGGGAGCAGGACAGATACGGCCCGTGAACTCCGGGAAGTTGTTGGTGGAATGCAGCACATCCAACGCCCCACGCCAGTTTTGGCGATAAACAAGATCATTCCAGTCAGGGATGATGTTGTTTACAGGACAGCCGTTGTTGCAAAACGGGATGCCACAGTCCATGCAGCGTGCGGCTTGCTTACCTGCTTGTTCGTCTGTCAGGTGGAGTACGAACTCGCGCCAGTGTTTGAGGCGATTCGCAGGGACCTCGGATGCTTCTTGCAACCGATCAACTTCGAGAAATCCAGTAATTTTTCCCATGATAATTCCTTAAGCTGCTTTAGGCTGAGGGTTCGCCGCACGCCACATTTCACCGAGCGCGCGCTTATAGTCGACAGGCATAACTTTGACAAACTTGGAACGAGCACTTTCCCAATTGCTGACCAGATCGCGCGCGCCGAAACTGCCTGTGTAGCGGAAGTGGTTTTCTACCAAGCGTTTCAAAATCGCTTCGTCGGTCTCACGATCACCGCCGCGAACCATGCTGTGCCAGACATCGATCCCTTGTGCTTTCTGCTGTTCGCTCGAGGAGAGAACAGGCTCGATCTCGACCATTGTCATGTTGCAACGCTCGGCGAAGATTTTTTCTGGATCCCACACGTAGGCCACACCCCCGGACATGCCGGCAGCAAAGTTACGGCCGGTTTGACCCAACACAACGACCGTACCTCCGGTCATGTATTCACAACCGTGGTCGCCCGTGCCTTCGACGACCGCAGCGGCGCCCGAGTTCCGCACGGCAAAGCGTTCGCCGGCGACACCGTTGAAATAGGCCTCGCCGGCCGTGGCGCCGTACAGCACCGTGTTGCCGATGATGATGTGTTCGGGACCAAAGCCACGGAAATCGTTTGGCGAGCGAACAATGATTCGGCCACCTGACAAGCCTTTGCCAACATAGTCATTGCCTTCGCCCACCAGATCCAGTGTCACGCCTCGCACAAGGAAAGCGCCA
>JBILHV010000278.1:0-3283 GCA_044350305.1 Burkholderiaceae bacterium | reverse complement strand
GGGAAGCACCGCGTGTGCGATCGCATCGCCTGCGAGACTCATTCGTCGCAAGACCAAAATCGTACCGATGGGACCACAAGCCAAACCGATCACCACACAGGCCACGAGCGCTCGTCGCATAAAACCGTAGTCCACAAACGGTAAGAGCACAGCGTTATATATTTGCAGGAGAGCGTCCGCCAGCATTAGAAGCGCCCCCCCTGCTCGGGCGCGCGCACGCACCACGGCGCGCGGTCGTCCCAGTATTCAGCCGTCGCACGGGCACGCGTCAAATTGTCGCTCGTCAAAACGGTTTCACTCGCGCCCCAGGCAATCGCCTCTCGCGCTAGCAATAAAGTCTGAGGGAAATAGCGGCGCACCATCTCTAAATCATGCAGGACCGCAATTACCGTTCGCGAATGGTGATGCCAATCCAATACCACCTGAAGCAAATCCTCAACTGTTCGTGTATCTAAGGCATTGAACGGCTCATCCAACAAGATCACGGGTGCATCCTGCATCAACAGTCGTGCAAAAAGCACTCGCTGTAACTGTCCGACCGATAGCTCCCCGATAAAACGCCGCTCAAAGCCGACCAGCCCCACTGCTGCAAGCATGTCGGTCGCGCGCTGTCTAATTTGGCGCGAGGCAGGTAAAAAACTCCCGATTTGTTTCCAGGCCCCCAGCACGACGACATCGAGCACGCGCACGGGAAACTCTCGATCAATCGCAGACTGCTGCGGCAAGTAAGCCAGGTCAATACGCGCAGCGTCACCAAACCGTATCGACCCTTCAATACCTTTGAGCTGACCAGAAAGCGCAGACAGCAAGGTGCTTTTACCTGCGCCATTCGGTCCAACAATCGCAGTCAGTGAGCCCGAGGCAAACGCGCCGGACAAATGATGAACCGCCGGGTGCCCATCGTAGGCAATCGTTAGATTAGTCAGCGCAATCTCTGGCGCCGCTCGTAACGGAGTCATGGGGGTATCCACTGTTCTACAAAGCCCACAACACGGCGAGCCACACCGCGCACACCACGGCACCCACAAGCAGAACACGTTGCCCAACGCCGCTGAGTACAGAACTCGGCAGTGCAGGGGGTGCGAGCACCGCGCCGGGCCCAACCGATGAACGGTCGATGCCCTTTCCTAGCTCCTGGTGAGCATGGTGATGCGAATGGTCGTGAGAGTGATCGTGCTTCATCGGGATAAAGGTGCCAGAGCGCTTACAGAAATGGAATGCCGATTAAAATGAGGAAACATTCAAACCAGGCCGTAATGATAATACAATATCATTATTAATGTAGGTAAGATACGGTATGCATTCCATTGACGCCCCGAAAGCAGAACGCGCCACCAGGCAACGCGCAGCGATTCGCGAGGCGATTGAACAAGCCGGAAGACCGTTGCTCGCACAAGAGGTACTGGAGCTCGCTGGCTTACATGTCCCCCGTCTGGGAATCGCGACGGTCTACCGCAACATCAAAGCGATGGTAGAAGAAGGCGCCATCAAACAAGTGTTGCTTCCTGGCGAGAACCCACGGTTCGAGCTTGCGGGCCACGCGCATCACCATCACTTTCAGTGCTACACGTGTCAGAAAGTGTTTGATATCCACTCCTGCCCGAGCGATCTAGTCAACCTAGCGCCAAAAGGCTTCAAAGTGGAAAGTCACGACCTAACGCTCTACGGACGTTGCAAAGACTGCTGAACATCAGGCGTGTGTCGTCCAAGCGGCACTAAACATCAAGAGTCCAAACAGTAACACTGCGATCGAGGCGAGGCCTTGCACGATTGCGACCACATACATCCCTAAACGTAGCCTCGGCCCATCGACGATTTTCTCTAGCGCATGATTAGCCCAAAGCGAGGCGCTCGCTAATGCGGCAACGGTCAGTCCTGTCCCCAAGCCCATTGCGAGTGCCGCAGCCACCCCTGCGATGAAAAATCCTTGCGACAAGGTAAAAACCAGCACAAATACTGCGCCCGTGCAGGGCCTAAGCCCAATCGCCAAGATGGCCGACATAGCCCGAGACCAGTTGAGTTTTCCACTCACCATCGATGGATCAGGCACATGCAGGTGGCCGCAGCCTGCATCACAGCTTTGCGAATGTTCATGCTCGTGTGTGTGATGATGATCATGCGTGTGATGATGATCATGCGCGTGATGTTGGTGTTGATGTCCAGCGCGTCGAAACGCCACGCGTACGACATGACGATAAACCAACAGCACGCCAAGCGCGATCATCATGAAATAGGAGCCAAGCTCTAGCCACCACGTTGCACGATTTAATGTCATGCCCGAGACGTTCAGTAACCCCGCGGCGACACCCACGAGCACCACAGCGACGACGGCTTGCAAAAAAGCCGACAACAACGCTAACAACGCTCCATTGCGTATCGTTTCACGATTCGCGAGCACATAGGCCGTCAGTACCGCCTTGCCGTGCCCAGGGCCGAGCGCATGAAAGACTCCGTACGCAAATGAGAGGCCTAACAAGAGCCAGGCGGCCCATCCATCTTGCTGCCAAGCACGAACAGCGCCAGTGAGTTGCCGGTAGAAATGCGACTGCCACATCGCCATCTGCGCAGAAAACTCACCAAACCAACCACCCACACTAAAGTTCAGACGCTGTTCAGGCGTCGCGAACGGATGCGCCGCCTGCGCGAACGCATCGGTCGCCATACACAGCAAGCCAAACACGCACAGCGCAACGGCGATCGCACGCCCTCTTATAAAAAAATCGTTCTGCAGACGCACTTTCAACAGGTCACCTTAAATTGATGGGTCAGTTGCTTCGTCACCTCTTTTAACTCCGGAGGAAGTTGCTTTTGATCTGCAGGAATGGACCATAAAAGCCTTTCGGTTTTCGGGTCAAGCGGACGGGGGGATAGATAATCAATCCGACAACTTGTTGGCGCTCCCTCCAACCGATAGGAGGTAGAACCCTTATAGGCAAACGCAACAAAATAGCTAGAGTCGTAAATATCGACTTCGACGGCTTGTTTGCTGGGAGTCACTGGCGTGGCAAAAGGGAGTTCAAAGGCGAGAGTTAATTGACCACTCTTTGCATCCCAAGTGGTCGCTGCATCTTTCGCTGCGCCAAAGTTAAACTTATTCGTTCCTTGCATCGCTTCTGTAAAAAAATGCGACTCGGGATCGGCGAGCGCGGTCATCCACTCTTTGGTTATTTTATCGAGCTCTTCTTTTGCGACCTCCCCCGACTTCGCGCGCGGGACACCTTGTAACGCATAGGCTGCAAATAAGTCATCGAACTTCCAGTTCTGTCGCAAAGCAACAATCTGC
>JBILHV010000276.1:0-3286 GCA_044350305.1 Burkholderiaceae bacterium | reverse complement strand
CATCAGGCGCACGAGGCACAAGACGGGTGTGGTGGTGCCGCCTGGCACAGTGATTACACTGCGTCGGCGATATCCTTATAGTCAGGGATTTGATCAAAGTTGAGATACTTATAGATCTCTTTGCTGCTTTCTTTGATCACGCCCATGTCAGCCATGTACTCTTGCTTAGTCGGGATGCGACCAAGTTTCGAGCAGATGGCGGCCAACTCAGCCGAGCCAAGGTACACATTGGTGTTCTTGCCCAGACGATTTGGGAAGTTACGTGTGCTGGTTGACATGACGGTTGCGCCCTCACGCACTTGTGCTTGGTTACCCATGCACAACGAGCATCCTGGCATTTCAGTACGAGCACCTGCCACGCCAAATACGCCGTAGTGGCCTTCTTCGGTCAGTTGTGCGGCATCCATCTTGGTGGGTGGGGCAATCCACAACTTGACCGGCATATCGCGTTTGCCTTCGAGCAACTTGGAAGCGGCGCGGAAGTGACCGATGTTTGTCATGCAGCTGCCGATGAATACTTCGTCAATCTTGGCGCCAGCGACTTCGGACAAGAATTTCACGTCGTCAGGATCGTTCGGGCAAGCAACGATTGGCTCATGAATATCAGCGAGATCGATCTCGATCACGGCAGCGTATTCAGCGTCAGCGTCAGGCTGAAGCAACTGCGGGTTGGCCAGCCATGCTTCCATTGCCTCGATACGACGACGGATGCTGCGCTCGTCGTCGTAGCCGTTTGCAATCATCCACTTGAGCATCACGATGTTGCTATTGATGTATTCGATGACGGGCTCTTTGTTCAAGCGAACCGTGCAGCCTGCTGCGGAGCGCTCAGCCGATGCGTCTGATAACTCAAAAGCCTGTTCGGCTTTGAGATCTGGCAGACCTTCGATTTCCAAGATACGGCCGGAGAAGATGTTCTTCTTGTTTTGCTTTTCGACGGTGAGCAAGCCCGCTTTAATGGCATACAAAGGAATGGCGCTGACCAAGTCACGCAGTGTGACGCCGGGCTGCATTTTGCCTTTGAAACGTACCAAGACAGACTCTGGCATGTCCAAAGGCATCACGCCAGTCGCGGCTGCAAATGCCACGAGGCCGGAGCCTGCGGGGAAGCTGATGCCAATTGGGAAACGGGTGTGCGAATCACCGCCCGTACCGACTGTGTCAGGCAAGAGCATGCGGTTGAGCCAAGAGTGAATCACGCCGTCACCGGGACGCAGCGAAATACCGCCACGGTTGCTCATAAACTGAGGCAGGGTGTGCTGCGTTTTGACGTCGACGGGTTTGGGATAGGCGGCGGTGTGGCAGAACGATTGCATTACCAGATCTGCCGAGAACCCCAAGCAAGCGAGGTCTTTGAGTTCGTCGCGGGTCATCGGGCCTGTTGTATCCTGGCTGCCAACCGACGTCATCAATGGTTCGCAGTATGCGCCTGGGCGCACGCCTTGACCTTCTGCAAGTCCACAGGCACGACCAACCATTTTCTGTGCGAGGGTGAAGCCTTTCTTACTTTCAGGAGGTTTGGTCGGCAAGCGAAAGAGCGTGGAGGGAGGTAAACCAAGTGCCTCGCGCGCCTTGCCAGTCAGGCCACGGCCGACGATCAGCGGAATACGACCACCCGCACGAACTTCGTCGAACAGCACATCAGACTTGACTTCAAACTTGGAGATGACTTTGCCATCTTTCAGTGCTTGGCCTTCATAGGGACGCAGTTCAACCACGTCGCCCATATTCATGCTCGAGACATCCAGTTCGATTGGCAGAGCGCCTGCGTCTTCCATTGTGTTGTAGAAGATCGGTGCAATCTTATTACCTAAACAAACTCCACCAAAGCGCTTGTTTGGAACGAAAGGAATGTCTTCGCCAGTAAACCAAAGCACAGAGTTTGTGGCTGATTTGCGCGATGAACCCGTACCCACAACGTCTCCAACGTAGGCGACGAGGTGGCCCTTTTTCTTTAAATCATTAATGAACTTGATGGGCCCGATTTTGCCGGGTTCTTGAGGCTCAATCCCAGGACGCGGGTTTTTGAGCATCGCCAAGGCGTGCAGAGGAATATCTGGACGGCTCCAGGCATCAGGAGCAGGCGAGAGATCGTCGGTGTTTGTTTCGCCCGTCACTTTGAGAATCGTGATGGTCAAGCTCTTTGGAACTTCTGGACGGCTGGTAAACCATTCGGCATCAGCCCAGCTTTGCATCACAGCTTTCGCGTTTGCATTACCTTTGACTGCTTTTTCTTTGACGTCATGAAACGCATCAAACATCAGCAATGTTTTCTTCAGGCCTTCTGCTGCGATCTTGCCCACTTCGGCGTCGTCGAGCAGTTCGACCATTGGGCCGATGTTGTAGCCGCCTAGCATCGTGCCCAATAACTCCGTCGCCTTTGCGCGGGAAATGAGCGAGCACTTTTCTTTTCCGCTCGCGACGGCAGCAAGATAGGCTGCCTTGACCTTAGCCGCCTCGTCCACGCCCGCTGGCACGCGGTACGTAATGAGTTCAACCAGAGCTTCGCCTTGGCCTGCTGGGGGCGATTGCAGCAGCGTAATCAAGTCTGCCGTTTGCTGTGGCGTTAAGGGAAGGGGAGGAATGCCGAGGGCTGCGCGTTCGGCAACATGTTGGCGATAGGCTTCGAGCATGGGAGCGCCTTTGAAGTGAGGAAAATTGGTGAATAGAATTGTAGAGTGAAGTCGAGCGACGAGCAAGTGTCTTATATCTTATATAAGACTTAAATTAAAGTAAATCTTTGTTTATTCAAGTTGAGACCTGCTTTAGGCCACCAAGCTTGCATATTCCGGATGGCGTTGAATGTAAACGGCGGCGTAACTGCAGCGCGGTACGACTCGCCATCCCTGCTGTTTAGCGTGCTCTAGCGCAACGCGCGTGAGCGCGCCTGCTAGACCGCGTCCACCCAAGGCCTCCGGGACCCCAGTGTGTGTGATGGTCATCGTGCCATTGGTCAACGTATAGTCGAGTACACAGCGATGGCCTTCTAGCAGCAGAAAAAAACGGCTTGCCGCGGCGTCATGCGCAATGTCATGCATTATCTAGCACCCAAAATCAGTGTTCCCCAGAGCGTCACCATCGAGAGGAGTCCGATGATGCAGCCGCCCCAAAGCCCAACAATTGGCCACCGTACGCTCATTGGAATTTCTTTGGGATCGACGTGCGAGAGCAACTGATTCGCATTTTTGGCGAACCAAAGATTCGTGCGCGAAAACAATGTGCGTAAAAAGTAATCCAAGATAATCGTCAAGCGAATGCTGATCGTGAATTGGTTGAATTTCTTTTC
>JBILHV010000277.1:0-3286 GCA_044350305.1 Burkholderiaceae bacterium | reverse complement strand
GGGATTGCTTGTCGATCAAAAAAGTGATGCGCCGGCGCCCAATGCCAAACCGACGGGCAAACCAACCAATCGACGATGATAAGGACTTTCGCAACCACGCCAAGCGCCTGTTGCACCATCCATGACGCCAAGTAAAGCAACTCCTGTGAGCGGGCCAATGTTGCCGCCCAAAGAAACGCTGGATATGCGGGCGTTTGGCTGGGCTTTACTTGCACACCTCGTACTTGTTTTGCTTCTTGTGGTTGGCCTGAACTGGAAGACCGAGGCTGAAGGTCCCTTGCAAATTCAGCTGTGGGCAGACGGCAATAGTCCAGTGAACCCGCCACCGCAACCGCCAGCAAAAGCGGAACCAAAGCCAGAGCCCACCCCAGAGCCTGAGCCGGCACCGGCGCCACCTCCCCCGCCTCCGCCACCCACACCCTCCGTGTCGACTCCTCCTCCGAAGGCTGAGGTCGACCCAGAGATCGCGCTCGATGAAGAGCGCAAGAAGCGCGCTGAGCAAGAGCGATTGGAGCGAGAGGAAGTCAAAAAAGAAGAAGAACGCATTAAGCGCGAGCGCGAGCTCGCTGCCAAGAGAGAACGCGAACGCCTAGAGCAACAGCGCGAGAAAGCCGAACGTATTGAAACCGAAAAGCGTGCCAAAGAGGAGGCTGCCGCAAAAGCTGCGATAGAAAAGAAGAAAAAAGAAGAGGCTGACAAAGTAGCCAAAGAAAAAGCCGAAGCTGATCAAAAGGCAAAAGAGAAGGCTCAGGCAGATCAAAAAGCTAAGGAAGCTGCGGCTGCGGCCGCCAAGCGTGAGCAAGCGCTGCGCGACGCGTTTCGTAACGATGCTATGGGTGCCGCGGGAATTCCTGGCGGGACGGCAGACCGCAACCAGGCGGGCGGTGGGCGTAATGATGGCTACGGCGCCCAAGTGCGGGCCTGCGTACAGCCTGGCGTGGCATTCCCAACGCCCCCACGTAGCGGCGCCGCAAATCCTGCGGCCGTTTATCGCGTACAACTACGCCCAGATGGCACGATTGCTGATGTCAAACTGACACGGGGCTCAGGTAATCCGAACTTTGATCGGGCAGTAGAAACCGGCATTAGGCGCTGCTCACCCTTCCCAAAACCTCCTTCGGGCAGCTACCCAGGTTACATCGACGTCAATTACAATATGTACGACTGATAGGAGCTCGTAACGATATGATGTCCCCCCACTCGTCTGGCAACCGACAATCTGCCCGCAGCTTTTTACCGAGCGCCCGCATTTGGTTTGCTTTATGTATCGCAATGCTCGGCCTGCTCGCCGGTCTACCCGCGCACGCACAGCTGCGGGTCGACATCTCAGGCACGGGCGCACAACAATACCCCGTCGCGATTGCTGACTTCAGTGGTGATGCCGCTGGCGCACAAATTGCTGAAATTATTCGTGCCGACCTCACACGTTCGGGACAATTCCGCCTGATTTCGACCTCCGGATCAAATCTGACGGTCGACACCCCTATTGCCTTCGATGAGTGGCGCACACGGGGCGCTGACTTCATCGCACACGGCACCGTCGTGCGTACGCCCGATGGGCGCTTCGAAGTCAAGTATCGCTTGGGTGACACCGTCAAACGCGGCCCCCTCGATGGCGTGGCTTTCTCTGGTACCGAAAAAGAGCTTCGGCGCCTAGCGCATCAGATCTCGGATCGTATCTACGAGAAAATCACGGGCATCCGAGGCGTGTTTGCCACCCGCATCGCCTACGTTCTTAAGCAAGGGAACACTTACGAGTTGCAAATTGCGGACGCAGACGGCCAAAACCCCCAGGTTGCCTTGCGCTCGCGCGAACCCGTTATTTCACCCGCCTGGTCACCAGATGGTTCGCGCTTGGCCTACGTCAGCTTTGAATCCGGCAAACCAGTGGTCTATGTGCATCAACTCGCCACCAGCAAGCGCTTTCCGGTCGCAAACTTCAAGGGCAATAACTCCGCGCCAGCCTGGTCGCCAGATGGTAGCCAGCTAGCGGTCGTACTCACGCGTGATGGTTTATCGCAGATTTACACCGTCAGCGCTGCCGATGGCTCGAACTTGCGTCGCATCACGCGCTCACCACTCATCGACACCGAGCCTGTCTTCAGCCCGGACGGACGCTCCATCTACTTCACGAGCGACCGCAGTGGCAGCCCCCAGATCTATCAGGCTGGACTTGATGGCGGAGAGCCTCGCCGCATAACCTTCAACGGCGGTTACAATATCTCACCTAGAATTTCTCCAGATGGCAAAACGTTGCTCACCGTAACGCGCCGAGACGGGGCATACCGTATCGTTTCGTTGAATCTGACGAACAACACCGAGTCCTTTCTCACGACTGGACGAGATGATCAGTCGCCCAGTTTCGCGCCCAATGGCATGCAAGTGTTGTATGCCTCCGTGCAAGGTGGTCGGAGTGTCTTGGCAGGCGTGTCCAGCGATGGTCGCGTACGCCAAACACTATCAATCTTGAACGGTGAAATACGCGAACCCACCTGGGGCCCGTTTTCCAAATAGTCGAATCTCCTAGCAAAGGAAATGTAATGAAAGCTCGTATCGCCAAAGCGTTAACTATTGCGGCAGTTGCCGCAAGTCTTGCTGCGTGTAGTTCAGTGTCTCTGGATGACCAGGCAGGCGCTGGCGCCGGTGCGGACGGCTCGGGAATTCTTGATCCATTCAACCCGCAAAGTATTTTGGCTAAGCAGCGCTCTGTTTACTTTGACTTCAATGGCTACACGGTCAGCGAACAGTACCGTAGTCTCGTTGAAACTCACGGCAAATACTTAGCAAGCAAGCCGCAGCAGCGCGTTGTAATTGAAGGCAATACTGATGCACGTGGCGGCTCGGAATACAACCTGGCGCTCGGCCAACGTCGTGCAGAAGCGGTTCGCCGCATGCTGACCTTGATTGGTGTTTCTGATACCCAAGTTGAAACCATCAGCTTCGGTAAAGAAAAGCCAAAAGCACTAGGTGATAGCGATGCAGACTACGCTGAAAACCGTCGTGCGGATTTCAACTACAAGCGTTAATTCATTGCGCTTAAGTTAGACCTGTGCGGGGCGGCTGATAGGCCGCCCTGTTACTTTCGAAAGGAATCACCTATGATTTTTAAATCATCGATTATTCGCCAAGTTGTGCTCGGGCTCACGATTTCCGGCGGTGTTGTTCTAAGCCACACCGCTTTCGCGTTTGCCGATGACGATGCGCGCAAAGCCATCGTAGACTTACGTCAACAAATTCGAACGCTGACAGAGGCAAATCAACGCGCGCGCCTACAGCTTGCAGATCA
>JBILHV010000275.1:0-3295 GCA_044350305.1 Burkholderiaceae bacterium | reverse complement strand
CAAGTTATCCCTCGGTGCGACGGGCTCGTTACTCGCAGTGCTAGCCGGCGTGGCTGCACCTTCGTTCTATGGTGTCGCGGCAAGTTATACCAAGAAGTATCTGATGGGCGCGGACCCGATTGCTGCGGCCACGGGCTCTCTGATCGCAGCCGGCATCGCGCTACTACCCCTCACGTGGTACACCTGGCCACAGGAGCCCATCAGCACTCAGGCGTGGGGTGCCGTGCTGGCACTGGTCGTGCTGTGTACCTCGCTCGCCTATGTGATGTATTACCGCCTGTTGATGCGCATTGGGCCCTCCAAGGCGCTGACCTGCTCGTTTCTCATTCCAGTATTCGGTGTACTGTGGGGCTGGTTGTGGCTCGATGAGGAAGTGACGCTTAACGTGGTGCTGGGTGGCGGCGTAATTTTGCTGGGGACGGCACTTGCAACGGGGCTGCTGGGTGGCAAAAAATCGGCGCGCAAACCGTCCGTCGATCGCGCTTAAGCACTACTGCAGCCGCACCCTGGCGTCAAGGGTCTAGCAATGTTCAGTTGCAATTTCATGCCTGTGGTATTTGCGTAGCTCGACCGCAAAAACTATTGAAACGCCTTATTTGTTGGCGCAGACTGTGTTTGTTCTATCAACGCTCACAAGCAGTCGCCCCACCTTGAATTGCAATACTGACATGATCAATACACTAAAGTACGCCAAGCGCCTTGAGGCCGCAGGATTTTCTCGAATTCAGGCCGAGGCCCAGGCGCTGGCCATCCAAGATGCCTTTGATGACTCAATGCATCCGTTTGCGACGAAGAGCGATTTAAACATTGCTGTTACTCGGCTTGACGCGAAAATAGACGGTGTTGAAACGCGGCTACGCTCCGAAATACGTACTCTGGATACAACCTTACGCTCTGCAATAAGCACTCTGGATACAACCTTACGCTCCGAAGTCGGCCGTGTCGAAACAACCCTCGGCTCGTCCATCCGGGAACTGCAGTCAGATATGCGCACGGTTAAGTGGATACTCGGATTGATGGTTCCCGTCCTCATCACTCTGCTCATTCCAGCGATTCAATCGATTTATCTGCAATTGAACGCGAACTAGACAAGATGTCGCTCACTCATCCTCACTTACGCTGGCATGACGGCAACGCGGTTGCTCTGCTCGAAAACGGGCAAGAGCTTTTTCCGGCGCTTTGCGAGGCGTTCGATGCAGCGCAGAAAAGCATTCATCTAGAGACGTATATTTTTCGTTTGGATGAGGCAGGATTAAAAATACTCGATCACCTCATACGCGCGGCTGAGCGCGGGGTCAAGGTGCGTGTCGTGCTCGATGGCTATGGCAGCGCAAAAGATGATCGCACCATTCAATCCCTCTTGCGTGCTGTCGGTGCGCAGTGCCGTGTTTACCGACCTGAGCCTAAATATTTAAGCTTTCAGTCCTTTGATTTTTTGCGTCTGCGCCGCATGCATCGCAAGACGACTCTGGTAGATGGCCATCTCGCCTTTATCGGTGGCATCAATATCGAGGATGATTACTCTGGTTTGCCAGAGGAGGATCTGCTCGCAAGTCGAGAACCGAAAGAACCGCGTTTTGACTATGCCGTGCGGCTGACTGGCCCGCTTGCAATCGAACTGATGCGCGCCCAGGATTTGCTATGGCTTCAAATTGGCTGGCCCTTGTCTAGCGAAACACGGTACGACGACACGTCAGTCAAGTCCCCTGTCACAATCAAGCATTGGAAGCGTCGGCACATACGCCATCTGCGTCTGCGGCTACTGCGCTTTAAACATGCCGCCTATGCACGCAACCACTTACCGCACGCACACTACGGCACGATGCGTGCTGCTCTGGTGTTGCGCGATAACCTGCGTTACCGTCGCACGATTGAAGCGGCCTACGTTGCACATATTGCAGCAGCACGTCATGAGGTCGTGATCGCCAATGCCTATTTCTTACCCGGGCATAAATTACGTCGTGCACTGATCGATGCCGCGGCACGGGGCGTGCGCGTGCGTCTGCTGCTACAAGGCAAGATTGAATATCGCATGCAGTATCACGCGACGCGCTGGATCTATCAGCAGTTTTTAAAATGCGGGGTTGCGATCTATGAATACTTGCCAAGCTATCTCCACGCCAAAGTCGCCGTGATTGATGGCGTGTCAGTAGTGGGCTCTTCTAATCTGGATCCATTCAGCCTATTACTCGCACGCGAAACCAATATCGTCGTGGATGATGCGGCCTTTACTGCAGCCCTGACCCACTCATTGGAAAAGGCCTTTGCGCAAGGCAGCCAAATCGTTGAGCCCTCGCTCTATCACGACCGCTCTTGGTTCGCACGCGCGACTGATGCCTGCGCCTATGTTTTGCTGCGCATTGGCGTAGCGCTATCGGGTAAGGGCGCGCAGTATTAAACGTGCGTCACTGTTTAAGGCAACTCTAACTCTGCAAGAATCGGCGCGTGGTCCGAAAGCTGTGACCAAGGACGCCCGCGCAACACTTTCGCACTGCGCACAGCGAAGCCACGCTGATAAATACGATCGAGCCTAAGCCAAGGAAATGCCGACGGAAACGTACGCGGTGGCGGCAGCGGGCTCTGCGCCCCCTTTGTCGAAAGCTGATTCATCCGCAGATGCTGTCGACGAAACATCCCTGCACGAATCTCGTCTGCTGTTTCCCCGCGCCAGACACCTCTAAGTTGATGCATAGACTCCCGGAACCTTGGAATCATGCCTTGGGTGCGTGGCGAGTGCGCAAATACCTCGTACACACCGAGCTGTTCAACAAAGAACGGGGCCAGACGATCTTTCCAATCATTGAAGTCGCCCGCGATCAACATCGGTGCGCCTTCAGGAACCATACGCTTGATCCGTTCCGCCATCACTTCAATCTGCCGGATACGTCCCCCTGCAAACAAACCTAAGTGCACGACAAAGCAGTGCACCTCGCGCCCACCGACATCAATGACGCCGTGCAACAGTCCACGCTGCTCAAGTTTGTGGTCAGAGATATCTTGATTCTCGTAGTTAAGAATTGGATGGCTTGAGAGCAAGGCATTACCGTGATCGGTTTTACTACGGATCGCATTGCACCCGTAGGCGCAATCCATATGCAAGGCGGCCGCAAGGGATTCGTGTTGCGCAGTGAGGCGCGCGTAGCGATCGTTACGCCCCTGCACTTCTTGTAGAAACAGCAGGTCTGGTCGCAAACCATGCAGGCCGAGACGCAACGCACCCATCGAATCGCGTCCGGCGAGCGAACGTCCTTTATGAATGTTGTAGCTAACGACGCGAAGGAGTGACATGGTGGTC
>JBILHV010000274.1:0-3296 GCA_044350305.1 Burkholderiaceae bacterium | reverse complement strand
AACACCACATGTTGTATTTTTAATTTCTTGCAAAACACTACTTTTGAAACCGTTGATAAAGATCAAGGGTGAGCAGGGCGCTCAAAAAGAGGTGCTGGTCAAATAAGGCGCGAAAATTTTGCGATGGATGTCGCATCGCGCAAGTGGCGATCAAAACGCATCGCAACGGTACGGGCCAAGAAGCGGCCACGCGGGGTGATGTCGATTGAGTCCGCTGTGATCTCGACCAAACCGTCCATCTCAAGTTGTTGAATCTGTACAAGATCGGCTGCAAAGTATGCGACGAAATCAATACCCCATGCTTGTTCAAAGCTAGGTATGTCGAGTGTCGACTGACATAACAAATCGTGAATGGCTGCGCGTCGAATCTCATCATCACGTGTCATGACTAAACCCTTCGCGAGTGGCAATTGCTGTTGATCGAGCGCATGGTAGTAATCAAGTAAGACGCGATGATTTTGTGCGTAGGTGTCACCAATGCGGCTAATCGCTGAAACGCCAAGGGCAATCAGATCGCAGTCGGCCTGAGTTGAATAGCCTTGAAAATTGCGTTGTAAGGTGCCGTGCGTGAGCGCGAGTGCAAGATCATCTTCAGGTACGGCAAAGTGGTCCATACCGATGTAGACGTAGCCCGCCTCAAGCAAGGTCGTCACAGCGAGCTTAAGCATGGCGAGCTTTTCGGTTGCAGTAGGCATATCAGCGTTCTCAATGCGCCGCTGAGGCATAAACCGCTCAGGTAAATGCGCGTAGCTGTACAACGCGAGTCGCTCGGGGCGCCACGTTAATACCGTGCTGAGTGTTGCTTGCATGGTGCAAACAGATTGTTTGGGTAAACCGTAAATCAAATCCAGATTAATGGATCGATAGCCAAGGGCGCGACCTTTTTCAAGAACGGCTTGTGTCAGTGCAGCGGGTTGAAGGCGATTAACGGCTTTTTGCACCGCTGGGTCAAGATCTTGCACGCCAATACTCATGCGATTAAACCCATGGCCAGCCAGCAATTCGAGTGCGCCGTCATTAAGCCTGCGTGGATCAATTTCGACTGAACATTCAGCATCAAGCCTAAAGGAAAAGGCATCTTTAAGCATCTGCATCAGACGACTGAGTTGAGCATTGGTTAAAAAAGTTGGCGTACCACCACCTAGGTGCAGCTGTGCAACTTCAGGCGCGACTGAAAACTCGGCGCGTACCAAGGCGATTTCGCGCTCAAGGTAGTCAAGGTACACATCGGCACGCCTGCGGTCTTTAGTGGCAATTTTGTTGCATGCGCAGTAATAACAAACGGTATCGCAAAAGGGCAGATGCACATATAAAGAGAGCGCAACGTCGCGGCGCGCGCTTTGACGGGTGCGCAAGGCGGTAATGTACTGTTCTGCGATGGGTCCCTCGATGAAGCGATCTGCAGTGGGGTACGAGGTGTAACGGGGCCCACTACCATCGTAGCGTGCGATTAACTCTGGATCGAATTCGACCTCAGCGAGGTGGGCATGTTGATGGTCCATGCTTAAGCAACGATTGTTAAGTGTGAGGTCTCTTGTCTCTTTGTAAAACAGGTTGTGGTGAAATCAAGCGCGGCTGGAAACGTGCCATACAGTAAATATTCAATCAACTCGCGGACCGAACGCACTGCTTTGCCAAAAGGCAACGTTCCCGCACCTCTAAAAAATAAGCCCTTTTGCACATCGCCTTTTAAGGCTGATACCAGTTTCAGATCAATACAAAATTGACCAATTTTCGCTAAACCATCCCGCAGACCGCACTGGGTCAAGCAGTCCATTCGCTGGGCGCAACGGCGTGGGTCGGCTTTGGCGCAGGCTTGCATGCGCGGCTCGTGACGTTGGTATTGCTTAAGCCAATGGGTCGCGACCGCACGGGCAGGCAGGCCAGCGACACTAATAAACTCAACCATATTTGAAGGCGTGGCGTTGATCAATACGCGCTTGAATTCGTCGTGCGCGTCACCCTCTTGGGTCACTGCAAATGCCGTGCCAAGTTGTACGGCATTTGCCCCGGATCCTAACCAGTGGCGTACTTTTTCGTGCGAATCAATGCCGCCGGCCAGGATGATGGGTGGCGCATCTTTACCAAGCCCAAGCTCAGCAAAGAGAGTGTGGCAATCGTTCAGTACCAAATCAAATTCGAAGCGTGGTGCGTGCAGGTCTTCGACCTTGTTGGCACCGAGATGGCCCCCTGCGTGGCCTGGGTGCTCAATCACAATGGCATCCGGGCAACGTCCCTTTTTAAGCCATTTTTTCATCACAATGGCGACGCCACGGCTTTCAGACAAGATAGGCACCACACCCATCTTCGGAAAATCAGTCACCATCTCCGGCAGGTCGAGGGGAAGGCCCGCGCCCATCACTAAAACATCAGCTCCGCTTTCGCAAGCCTGCTTCACCAAAGCGGGATGTTGTCGCACCGCCTTCATGACATTCACGGCGATTGCACCATGTCCTTCTGCGAGCTGCTTGGCCGCTTTGATCTCGCGATCCAGTGCAATCAAATTGACCTGATCGATCTTCTCGCGATCACGGCAATGCTCGGTTTGCTCTTCAAGATCAGGATGGTGATGGCGTAAATCGACACTTGCGATTGTGCCTATGCCATTCTCCCGGGCGACGGCGCCCGCGAGCCGGTGAGCGGAAACTCCAACGCCCATCCCGCCCTGTACGATCGGTATTAGTTTTTTACCAAGAATATCCAGTGTCTTAAACCACATGAGCCCGTTCCTAAGTCGATATGACCTAACTTAGTCGGGAATCAGGCGTCGTGACGACAATCAAATGTCGACGAGTTGATTTAGAGCAAGGAATAGCAAAATGGGCAGGTTTCGCTCGTTATTCGAAAGTCTGAATCGCTACTAGTTTTATAGACACTTCTTAGCCTAACATTTAGGCAATAAAGGAGGTCTTATGAGTAGGAAACGATTTGCCGAGGAATTCAAGATCGAAGCGGTTCGCCAGATCACAGAGTGAGGGTCTGCAGTCAGGGACGTTGCAGAGCGATTTGGGGGTATCGCCCAGCAGTCTGTATGCCTGGATTAAGCCGTTTGGTATCCCGGCCGAGAAGCATGTTCAGCAACAGGATCTGGGTGCAGAGATCAGACGCCTGCAAGCTCAGCTCAAACGAGAACGCGTACGTCGCCGTATCTTCGCAAACCGCGATGACGCAAGACAGGATATTTTTGATTACATCGAGATGTTTTATCACCCCGTACGTCGACAAGGTCATAACGACGGACTGTCAACGGTAAAATACGAAATGTAGCTCAATCAGAAGCTAACAAGTGTCTAGGA
>JBILHV010000272.1:0-3303 GCA_044350305.1 Burkholderiaceae bacterium | reverse complement strand
AACTCAAAAAATAAAGGCCGGGACATTCGTCTCGGCCTTTTGAAAAACGATTAGCGATTGGCGATGTACATTGTGATTTCAAAACCCAAACGCAGATCAATTGCTGATGGTGTTTCCCATTTCATAGTGGTCTCCTAGAATGCAGTGGAAGTAAGGTGTCGCAACGCCATTGGTTGGCATTAACTACAAGTATATAGAATAAATCGCAGGTATCTAGCAACTTTTTAACTGGTTGACCACATGAAAACTAAGCTATTTGCCGAGATCCAGCCCGTGGCGCACGGGTGGCTAGCGGTCGGGGATGGTCACCAGTTGCACTGGCAAGCTAGTGGTAATCCCGAAGGTATGCCCATCGTGTGGTTGCACGGTGGGCCGGGAAGTTCGGCAAGCCCTCTGCATCGCCGATTTTTTGATCCCGCTCTGTTCTGGATTATTCAATACGATCAGCGGGGTTGCGGACGGAGTCTGCCACTTGGGGCGATTGACCACAATAAGACGTCACACTTAATTGCAGATATCGAATGTTTGCGCGAGCATCTGTCCATACCAAGGTGGAGTGTGGTGGGCGGCTCTTGGGGTGGTGCTCTAGCCTTACTTTACGCGCAGGCCCATCCTGATCGCGTCAACAGAATGCTGTGTCGTAGTCCGTTTTTATGTACCCAAGCTGAAATAGAAAACTTTATGGAACATCCCCCTGAGGGGTGTCGAGAACTTTGGGAAGCCCTGCAATCTCAGGTGCCTAAACGCTCTCAGCGGACCGTTCTGGAGTTTGGGTATCGCGTATTTTGTCTCGAGGAGGACGTTCAAAAGCAAGTCCCGCTTGCACAAGCATGGGCCACCTACGAGGCAGCAATGAATGTTTATCCAATGCAAGCACCTACGATCGGCTTAGGAAATCCCGATGCGCTCATCGCTCGCTATCGGGTGCAGAGCCATTATTTGTGGCATCGGTGCTTTGTTGGTCCAAATATCTTGACGCAGGCGCATAGGATGTCGGAGATCCCGCTTACGCTCGTGCATGGTGACGTCGACGCACTCTGCCCCTTTGAAAATAGTCTCGCTATTCAACGCGCCGTACCTCAAGCAACGCTTATCCGTGTTGCAGGAGGTGGCCACGACCTGACTGACCCGGGGATGCTGAGTGCAACGTTTCAAGCACTGACATCTTGGCGCTAGTGATTACCCTAATGTTTTTTGTGGCGCCAATATTCCAATTAAAAAGTTAAGGATAAAAAAACTTATCTAGCTACCCAATCCTAGTATTATTGCCTGGTACTTAAACAACAAGATGGATTTGTTCAAACATCAAACATTACGGAGACGACTGTGAAAAATTACTTGCGCACAATTAGTGGCCTAGGTTTAGCCTTGGCATTTAGTATGTCTGCTCAAGCGCAGACTGCTGCACCTGCACCTGCAGCGGCACCGGCCCCCCCGCCTGCCTGGAAACAAGGCATGCCCGAGTCGATGGCAAAGTCCACGTTGGCGCCATTGCCTGGCAAGCTGGTGGCGACTAAAGCAGCCGATGTGCCGATTGATAAAATCAAGCTACCCCCTGGCTTTAAAGTTGAGGTCTGGGCTGACGGTATTCCTGGTGGCCGCGCCATCGCGGAAGGTGAGAACGGCAAGTTTTACGTTGGCACACGCGCACTCGGCCGTATTTACGAAGTGACTGACAATGGCAAAGAGCGCACCTCACGTGTGGTGGTGGACAAACTTAATCAACCCACAGCCGCATATAAAGACGGTGCTCTTTACGTTGTCGCTGTAGATAAAGTCTTGCGCTTCGATGGCATTGCAAAAAATCCGAATGCCACGCCCGTTGACTTGACTGCCAAGTTCAACTTCCCGCCTTTGCCTCATCACAATTGGAAGTATGTGGCGTTTGGGCCGGACGGCAAATTTTATGTGCCATTCGGCGCCCCTTGCAATATCTGCGAACTGCCGACAGCCGAGTACTCTCAGATCCGTCGCTACAACGCAGACGGCTCTGGCATGGAGGTATTAGCTACTGGCGTGCGTAATACGGTTGGTTTTGACTGGCACCCCGTCACCAAAGAACTTTGGTTTAGCAACCACGGTCGCGATTGGATGGGCGATGACACACCCAACGATACGATGCATCGCTTAAAACTAAAGGCCAACTACGGCTTTCCTCATTGCCATGAGGGTAAGATCCCTGATCCTGACGTCAAGAAAGCAAACGCTTGCGCTGGCGTTGAGCCGCCTGCCGCGTTGATGGGGCCTCACGCCGCCACCATGGGCGTCAAGTTTTATACGGGCGACATGTTCCCAGCTGAGTACAAGAACGTGCTGTTCAACGCACGAAAAGGCTCATGGAACCGCACACAACGGATCGGTTTTGATGTTGTGACGGTGCGCACAGATGCAAATGGCAACAACGCGAAGGTTGAGCCCTTTATGACTGGCTTTATGAATCCTGCAGATCAGTCATGGTGGGGTCGTCCAGCCTACTTGCATCAGATGAAAGATGGTTCACTGTTGGTTTCTGACGAGCAAAACGGCGTTATCTACCGCGTCACATACAAGAAGTAAGCTTTATGCAGTTGTTGTCTGTTGTACAAGCTGTTGTTTTGATGGGAGCCGTCTTTGCGGCGGCTCCTGCTGTATATGCACAGATAGCCCCACAGCGCTTAGCGCTGTGCGCGACCTGTCATGGTGCAGATGGAAATTCTCGATTAAAAGGAATCCCATCTTTAGCGGCGCAACCAAAATTGTTTCTCGAGAATCAACTTGTCCTGATTCGCGAAGGTATGCGCGATATTCCTGTGATGAAAGGCTCGCTTGACGGCGTGTCTGATGCGGAAATCACAGCGCTTGCCCAGTATTACGCGGAAAAAACACTAGCACCCGTTCCGACCGATAAAGATGCCGAAGTCTTTGCGCGTGGTGGTAAGTTAGCGGAAGGCATGCGTTGCGGGATATGTCATCTACCAACCTATCTGGGGCGTGAACAGATTCCCAGGCTGGCGGGTCAAAGAGAAGATTATTTGTTGCACAGTATGCAACAGTTTAAAAACAATCAAGCCGTCGGTCGTGATTCAAATATGGCGGCCTCGGTTTATGGCGTCTCAGATCAAGATCTAAATGACATTTCATATTATTTAGCTCGGCTCATGCGTTAGTGCTTCGTACTAAAATCAAAGAGAACCTACGACAGTGTTAATTTTTTGAGGTTGCGGTTATTCAAAAAGCTATTGGTCAGTGCTTTGCTTTGCGATACCCCATTGAAGTACATCAGCAAAGGTGTCACGCGTGTCTGGCAGGGTCCGTTACAACGAA
>JBILHV010000270.1:0-3310 GCA_044350305.1 Burkholderiaceae bacterium | reverse complement strand
TGGGCCTATGACGACGAGCGCCACAACCCCGATCACGAGCAGTTCAGTAAAGCTGACATCAAACATGTTTTATGCACCAAAGTAGCTCCGGGCGGAGCGATCCAGCAAAATTATTGGGTGCTGGATTTTTCTTTGGCCTGCACATCAACAGTTCCATTTGAAGCAACGCGTTGCGCAGGCGCTGCTTCTGCTGTTGTGCTTGCGTCACCTTCTTTGGCGTTCGGATCTTTCATGCCCTCTTTGAAACCTTTTACAGCTCCGCCAAGGTCAGCGCCGATATTACGAATTTTTTTCGTGCCGAAAATGAGCGCAACGATAACGAGAACGATTAACCAGTGCCAGATGCTAAAACTACCCATAATGACTCTCCGAATTAGGCTGCGGTGACTTTCTGTCCCATCCAGGGACGCTTGCCACCCAAAATATGAAAATGTAGGTGAGGGACTTCTTGACCACCCTCAATACCAGAGTTAGTTGTAAGCCGAAATCCTCCTGCTGGCCCCGGATTACAGCCGTTTTCGATCGCGATCTGGGGAACCTTAGCTAGCATTCTACCTAACCACAGGGCATCTTCGGGCAGAATATCTTGCATCGATACGACATGCTTGCGCGGGACCATAAGTAAATGTACCGGTGCCGCTGGGTTGATGTCATGAAAAACCACACAATCGCCATCTTGGTAAACGATTTTTGCGGGGATTTTTCCGTCGACGATCTTACAAAAAATGCACTGTTCGCTCATGATACGTTCTGTCGCTAAGAATTTTGATGAAAAATCCCGACTGCAAGGATTATTTTTCCGTCCGCCCGGCCTTTTCGGTAAGCCCTGACAGGCCTTCGCGACGTGCAAGCTCTGCTGTCACCAACTCGGGGCGCAAACCGTTTTCCGCCAGCACCACCAGGCAATGAAACCATAAATCAGCCATTTCCGCCACGATTCTGTCTGCCTGCCCGTCTTTGGCCGCCATCACCAGTTCGGTGGCCTCTTCGCCAATTTTCTTGAGTGCCGCTTCCGGCCCTTTTGAAAAAAGCTTTGCGACGTAGGAGGTGGATGGATCCCCTCCGCGACTGGGCAGCCGAGTTTCGAGCAGATCGGCAAGCCTCTGTAAGACGGATTCAGGGGTATTTGTCGTCATTTGTAGATGAGGTCGGGGTCTTTGAGAACGGGATCAACAGTAACCCATTTGAGCACGGGATTGCCCGAAGCCTCGGTTTGCGTCTCTAGTCGCTGGTAAAAACAGCTGGCACGACCAGTGTGGCAGGCAATACCGCCGAGTTGTTCAACTTTTAGCAAAATGACGTCGGCATCACAGTCTAGGCGAAGCTCCAGCACGCGTTGCACATGGCCGGATTCCTCTCCTTTACGCCACAGGCGGCTGCGGGAGCGCGACCAAAATACGGCACGCCCAGTTTGTGCGGTTTCGGCAAGTGACTCGGCGTTCATCCAAGCGACCATCAGGATCTGACCGCTGGTGGCGTCCTGCGCAATGGCAGGTACTAAGCCCTGCGCATCAAAGCGCACGTCGGTAAGCCAAGCGGGCAATGCAGAGTTTGTTGTGAGCGTTGACATATCAGCCTCGCCTGACCGGAATACCGCGAGACGCCATGAAATCTTTTGCCTCGCGTACGGTGAACTCGCCATAGTGAAAAATACTCGCTGCCAGCACGGCACTTGCACCGCCGAGTGTCACGCCATCGGCTAGGTGTTGTAGTGTGCCCACGCCCCCAGAGGCGATCACTGGGACTGCGACAGCGTCTGATACCAAGCGAGTGAGTTCCAGATCGAAGCCGGACTTAGTACCGTCACGATCCATGCTGGTGAGCAAGATTTCGCCAGCACCGTATTCAGCCATCTTGCGGGCCCACGCGACCGCGTCGAGGCCTGTCCCTTTGCGACCGCCGTGGGTAAATACTTCCCAGGTCGGGGTTGGTGCATCTTTGACACGCCGCGCATCAATCGCCACAACGATGCATTGGGACCCGTGATAATCCGAGGCTGCGCGCACGAGGTCTGGGTTGGCGACGGCAGCACTGTTCATTGAAATCTTGTCGGCACCCGCATTAAGCAAGCGTTGGACATCGCTGACTTGTCGGACGCCCCCGCCAACAGTCAGGGGGATGAACACTTGTGAGGCGACTTGTTCGATGATGGGCAAAATCAAATCACGGCCATCACTCGTTGCCGTGATGTCTAAAAAGGTAAGCTCGTCCGCACCTTGCTCGTTGTAGCGTCGTGCAATCTCAACGGGATCTCCCGCGTCAACGAGCTGGACAAAGTTCACGCCTTTAACCACACGCCCGGCCGTGACATCTAGGCAGGGAATAATGCGACGAGTCAGTCCGCTGACCGCGCTCGGCGCCGAGGGGAGGGTCATGGCGAAAGTTCGTCAGCGCGTAGTTGCGCGGCTTCGAAGTCGAGCGTGCCTTCGTAGATGCTGCGGCCCAGAATTGCGCCTTCGATGCCTTCTTCTTCAACCGCGCATAAGGCATCGATATCGCGCAAGTCCGTCACACCACCTGAAGCGATCACCGGGATCCGGACATGTTGTGCGAGCCGAACCGTCGCTTCGATATTCACGCCGCTCAGCATGCCATCTCGACCGATGTCGGTGTAGATAATTGCTTCACAGCCATAGTCTTCAAACTTTTTAGCTAAGTCTGTGACGTCGTGTTTGGTGAGCTTGCTCCAACCGTCGGTCGCAACTTTGCCGTCTTTGGCATCAAGTCCGACAATGATGCTTCCAGGGAAAGCGCCGCAGGCGTCATGCAAGAACCCTGGATTTTTCACGGCAGCGGTGCCGATGATGACGTAAGAGATACCGAAATCAAGATAGCGCTCAATCGTGTCGAGGTCCCGGATGCCGCCACCAATTTGCACCGGCATCTCTGAGCCGACCGAGTCAACGATCGCTTTAATGACGGCTTCGTTTTTAGGCTTGCCGGCGACGGCACCGTTGAGGTCGACGAGATGCAAACGACGGGCACCGAGGTCATACCAGTGCATCGCCATTGCGACGGGATCTTCGGAGAATACGGTCGCATCCTCCATGTCGCCTTGGCGGAGTCTTACACAGCGACCGTCTTTGAGGTCAATTGCAGGGATCAGCAGCATATCTTTTTGTGATCAAGAGCGGGACGGCATCGTACACATTATGCGTGCGCACCTATCGCTCGGTTGGGTTAAGGATTCCAGTCTACAAAATTACGGTAAAGACGCAAACCCGAATCAGCACTTTTTTCGGGGTGAAACTGTACGGCAAAGATATTTTCGTGCGCAACAGCACAGGTAAACAGCACGCCGTACTGGCTC
>JBILHV010000271.1:0-3310 GCA_044350305.1 Burkholderiaceae bacterium | reverse complement strand
ACGGTGGCGAGGTGATGGCGTAACGCTTGCCACAGTCCATCCCCTTGGTTTGCCTGAGAGGTCTTTATGCTTCGTCCGCTTCAACTCGTCTTTAGTTTCACAGCGCTCATGACGCTCGCAGCCTGCAGCACCGATAAACCTGCGACACCACCAAAGCCCAAGGCTTCAAGAGTGGCTGAAGCGATATTTGCGGGCAGTTCGATCGTCACCGTCAAAAACGCGATCATGGGTGCGTGTTCAACCAAACAACTTCATATTCAACCTTCGGGCGACGAGATTATTTGCGTTCGCTATAAAACCGATGTGTTCAGAGAGCAACTCGTTGTGTCTGCAGTCAATAGCGACTTCGCTAGGCACGCAAAAGACTTAGTTCGTTTCACGCTCACCTCAAGCGGCAAAGATGTCTTGGTGTTGGGTAACGCACTGGTCCAGTTTCAAGCCCCCCTCAGTGTGATGCCCGACGGCGGCTATCGAACCGATGAGGTTAGTCTGCTTGACGACAACTCTTTTGCGATGGTTCAAGAAATCTTAACGCTCTCAGGCGCCAAACAATAGTTTCGGCGCGTGCGTCTGAAAATTCTTATCACTACATCACTCATGATTAAGTCAAACAACCCTCACAAACTGATCAATCTCTTTGAGCAGAACAAAGAGTGGGTCGCCTCCATCAAAAAGAACGATCCAGAATTCTTTAATCGACTTGCCAATCAGCAAGCGCCAGAGTACTTGTGGATTGGGTGCTCCGATTCCCGCGTTCCGGCCAATCAGATTACGGGTCTTGCTCCGGGTGAAGTCTTCGTACATCGAAACATCGCGAACGTGGTGGTTCATACCGATCTCAATGCGCTGTCAGTCATTCAATTTGCGATCGACCAAATAAAAGTCAAACACATTATTGTCGTGGGTCATTACGGCTGCGCCGGAGTGCGGGCTGCCCTTGAAAACATACGCGTGGGTCTTGCGGACAACTGGATTCGCCACATCAAGGACGTGCACGATAAGCATGGCACTTACATGGGCAAACTTGTACAGCGCACAGAACGCATGGACCGTCTGTGCGAGCTTAATGTGATCGAGCAAGTCGTCAATGTCTGTCAAACCACCAGCGTGCAAGACGCATGGTCACGTGGGCAACCCGTCACTGTCCATGGTTGGGTATACGGACTCAACAACGGCCTCGTGCAAGATCTTGGTATCAGCATCGCGTCGGCCGATGAGCTAGAACAACGCTATCGCTCTGTGGTGGACAACCGTTTTTCGTAGTTGAGTTCAGGGCACTTAAGGGGTCGTTGCAGCGGTGCGACTCATGCGACGCACCCGGAGAAATAGCCAGGTTGCGATGGATAGATTGAGTAGGTTCCACAAAATTCCATTCATCACCGCAGCCTGATAAGAACCCGTCAGGTCAAAGATTTTGCCTGACATCCAGCCACCCAACGCCATCCCTAACATCGTCGCCATGATGACGGCGCCCACCCGACGGCCCGTTTCTGCCGCAGGGAAATGTTCACGAATAATGATGGCATAGGACGGCACAATTCCACCTTGAAACAAACCAAACATCGCAGAAATCAAATAAAGGGATACGAGTCCATCGAATGGCAGGAACATCAACAAGGCAATGCCTTGTAAGGCGGAGCCCAACAAAAGTGTCTTGATACCTCCGATTCGGTCGCAAATCACGCCAGAAACCAAACGGCTGACTACCCCACACGCTAGCATCAAAGAAAGCATTTCTGCCCCACGAGCGGGGCCAAATCCCAAGTCGACACAATAGGCGACGATATGCACCTGCGGCATGGACATCGCCACACAACAAGCAAGCCCCGCAATAATCAGAAGTGTCTGCGCTCTATTTGTTGTTAACCCAAAGGGAGTTTCCGAAACAGTTGACGGACGGCCATTTGCGGGAACGCTGACTTGATTGAGTGGGGGACGGCGACGTAGGAATAATGCAAATAGCGCCATACCGATGCCACAAACAATCCCCATCACAATATAAGTCTGACGCCAACCCGACGTTGTGACACCCCATTGCGCAATGTGTGGCCAGATCGCACCAGCCAGATAGTTACCACTTGCACATACGGCAACGGCGATGCCGCGTCGTCTATTCCACCAAAGCGATGTGTCGGCCACAAGCGGCGCGAAGGTTGCCGAGGTACCCAGCAAGCCTAAAAATAATCCATGGGCTAGCGCGAATCCCCAAATACTTTCGCTCATGCCTGCCCAGACGAATCCAATCAAAATACCTGCTGACCCAATCAACAACGAGACCGTCACCCCCCAGCGATCAACGATTCGTCCCATATACACGCCACCGACCCCGAATCCGATCATCATGAGTGTGTAAGGCAAAGAAGCCTCCGATCGGCTCACGCCAAACTCGGCCTGCACTTCGGGCAGCACAACCGCCACGGCGAACATGCAACTGCTGCCCATCAGCATCGCGCACAACGCAATCACTAGCCGCCTAAAGGCGTACCGAGAATCAATGAGTTCCGCAGGCGCGGGGATATTGTTATTCATAAGCCATCCAGAGTGGCGTCAGCGTAACACGCAGACGCAAACCGTTCTACACTGTCAGGTATGACAATTACTCAGTGGTTTGCTCCAATCTTTATCGTCATCTGGAGCACGGGCTTCATCATTGCGCGCTATGGCATGCCCTATTCAGAACCGATGACGTTTCTGGCCATTCGGTTTGCCGGAGTCTTGTTGTGCATGATCCCGGTTGTGTTGTGGCTCAAAGCGCCATGGCCGCGTGGCAAGCAAATCGCGCATATTGCCGTAGCGGGCGCGTTGTTTCAGTTTGGCTATCTTGGTGGCGTCTGGGCTGCGGTCAAACAAGGGATGCCGGCGGGGCTGGCTGCGCTGATCATCGGTCTGCAACCAATCTTGACCGCTGTCTTTGCATCGTTAGTGGCCGAGCGGGTGACCCCACGGCAATGGTGCGGCTTGCTGCTGGGGCTAACCGGCGTGTCGCTGGTGCTGTACGCCAAGCTACATCTTGACGGCTTATCACTGATTAGTACCTTGCTCGCATTTGCGGCCATGCTGTCCATCACCTTTGGCACCTTGTATCAAAAGCGCTACTGCCCCTCCTTTGATTTACGAACGGGTTCGGTGATTCAATTCTCGATCAGTTTGGTATTGAGCGTCATCATGATGCTCTTGTTCGAAACACGCGAAGTGCAATGGACCACACCAATGATCGGCGCCATGCTGTGGGGCATCGTCCCGATCTCTATTGGTGCGATGAGCCTTTGGTTTATTCTGCTGCGTAAGGGGGACGCCACGAAAGTCAGCA
>JBILHV010000269.1:0-3313 GCA_044350305.1 Burkholderiaceae bacterium | reverse complement strand
GGGTAGAGCTTTCCCATGGAATGCTTTGCGCATAAGTATCGAACAACGACGTTTGATTCCCAAAGTGAAAAATCACCTTCCACAAGGGTCGGAACGACAGAGTTTGGATTCATGGATAAATACTCTGGTGTCTTCGTCAACCCAAAGGCACCACCGGCATCGATGCGCTCATAGGTTAGTCCAAGCTCTTCAGCGGCCCAGACTGCCTTGCGGACGTTAATCGAAGTAATACGACCCCAAATGGTAAGCATTGATTCACACTCCGTTGCGTTATTTGTATGGTTTATAAATTTGTAATGGGTTGGATAGGGGTCATTCAGATTGAGTAAAGTCGATGACGACCCCGTAGCGAGCAATAGACACAGTAATCCGGTCACCTTGATCGCGCCAATGAAGCTCGGACGTTTTACGCGCGGCCTCAATGATGTATTCACGTACGATGCATAAGTCTTTTGCGAGTAGGGCAAGCGCTCCAAAGAAACTGCTCCGACCTTTTCCAGCACAGGCGAAGTGCCCATAAAGAGCTTGATATGTTTCCTCGGTGATAAATACCAGCTCAAAGCTACGACAACGCACTCGACTCTCACCGTGCAGGCCCTTGCGCGCGAGCGATTGGGTTAACTCTGCATAACGTTTTGCTTGTCCGTGCGGTCTGGGGCAGATGATTAACAGCGCGGCAATAGCATGCGTGGTATTGGCGTGGTTCTGCCACTCTTTGCGCCAAACAAGCTCTGGGGTGAGGTGTTGGCAGTAATAGAGCCTGCCCGCTTCGAACTGGCCGCTTTGAAGTCGAGTCGTTTTAAATTTCGCTTGATACTGTTTCCCGGCGATGTCGACAGGGCGTCCAAAGGCTTGCACATCGGATAACGAATAGCCGAGTTTTTTTACTCGGTTGTGGGCTCGCTGTGCGTCCTGAGTTTTAAAGACAAGGCCATCGATGCCCTGTGGGCTCTGTAAAATTTCCCGTCTGATGGTTTGAGCGTCTATCGGTAGACCGACTAACTCTAGGTAATCGTCATCGAACGTCATCAGGTGATTAATGGACCCGAGACTATGAAAACCGCGGGCGGTGAGCTGAAAGCCCAGTAGCTCAAAGATCCGCTGAGCGCGATCCATATCGTAATGAACATTGATGACCAAATGGTCCAGTGCGGGCGCTTGTGTGTGTGGCATTGACATTAGACCGATAGGGTTGCAATCACAGGGGTGTGGTCAGAGGGTTGCTCATTGCCTCGGGGGCCTTTGTCAATGACACAGGATTTACATTGAGGCACCAAGGACTCCGAGAGTAAGACGTGATCGATACGAACGCCGGCATTACGTTTGAAGCTATTCATTCGGTAATCCCACCAGCTAAATGATTTTGCGGGTTGCTCAAACAGCCGAAACGCGTCGGTAAATCCTAAGTCGACTAACTCAGCTAAGGCAGCACGCTCAGGCTCTGAAACAAGAATCTGTCCGATCCATTTTTCGGGGTTGTGTACATCTTCATCCTTAGGCGCAACGTTATAGTCGCCCAAGACAGCGATATTTCGGTGCGTTTGTTTTTCTTGTTTCAACCACGCTGCAAACGCCTTGAACCAAGCCAATTTATAAATATATTTGTCGCTGTCTAGCGATTGTCCATTGGGACAATAGGCGCTAATCACACGAATGGTCTGTTGTCCAAAGGGCAGTGTGGTTGCAATCACGCGCTGCTGCGGATCGTCGTAACCAGGGATGTTTCTGGTCTCGTGCAAGCCAGGCTCTCGCGAAATGACGGCAACCCCGTTATAGGTTTTTTGGCCCGCCCACGAGGCGTGATACCCAATCTCTTGAAACGCCTGCAAGGGGAACTTATCGTGGTCGAGCTTGAGCTCTTGCAAACATAAGGCATCGACGGGATTGGTCGCAAGCCAAGCGAGCACCTGAGGCAGTCTGACTTTAAGAGAATTAACGTTCCATGTTGCGAGCTGCATCGTGCCTAACCTTTGGGCTGTGAGCCAAGAACGAAGATTCTAAACCGCAATGCCACTGACATACACTTTGGGAACCCGTTTGACATTACAAAGAAGCTCGTAGGAAATCGTACCCGCAGCGCGCGCAATCATATTGATATCGATCTGTTTTCCCCAGAGCTCGACCGTACTGCCGATTCTCGCATTAGGGTGGTCCGTCAGGTCGATCGTAATCATATCCATTGACACCCGTCCGATAATTCTTGTCAGTGCGCCATCGACCGAAACAGGCGTACCGCTGGGCACTTGCCTTGGGTACCCATCGGCGTATCCAATGGCGACGAGGCCAACGCGAGTCTTGGTGTCCGTCACAAATTTTCCGCCGTATCCGATCGATTCCCTAGGCTCGAGCCAGCGCTCGGCAAAGACCTCACTTTGTAAGGTCATGACCGGTATGAGGTGCTGTGTTGGTTGCGGAAGGGGATCGGCCCCGTAGAGCAAGATTCCAAGGCGCGTCCAATCCCGAGCGGCTTGAGGCCACGCCATGACTGCGCCAGAGTTGCTCAGGCTGCGTACTCCAGGCAATCCTTGGGTCGCTTTTTCGAAGATGTCGATTTGTTTAAGTGTTGTCTTTTTCTCGGGTTCGTCTGACGATGCGAAGTGTGACATGAGCGTGATCGAAGCAACTGTCCGACATTTTGTCAGACGGTCGTGAGTAGCCTGTACCTCCTGCGGTGCGAAGCCTGCGCGGTGCATGCCGCTATCCACCTTTAGCCACACGTGTAACTTGTTCGAGCCGAGTGAGGGGTTCTCAAGGTCTTGAATCTGGCTCGCTTGATGGATGGCCACCCAGAGCGCATGTTGTTGGGCAAGGAGAAGCTCTTCTAGATCAAAGCAGCCTTCCAAAATGAGAATTGGATTGGTAATGCCTGCATTTCGGAGCTCAAGGGCTTCAGCACAAAACGCAACCGCAAAACCATCGGCAATATCGGCTAGGGACTTTGCACATTCGACCGCTCCGTGACCATAGGCATTCGCTTTAACGACTGCGAAGGCCTTGCCCGTTTGCTGCGAACGACCCCAAAGATAATTGGCTCTGAGTGCGGTCAAGTCTATATTGGCTTTGGATGGACGTGTCATGCTGAGGGCTAGGCAAAAAGGAGATCAGCAATGATATCAGGCTAACGCCTCAGGCTGTCAGAGAGGATGCCTTGCACATTTTTTAATCGGAACCGCGTAGATAGCGACTTAGGCTCAGTCCGTCCGTATTAATTTCAGGCCGCTGGCCCATCACTTGGTCAGCAATCAGTTTGCTGGATCCACAGGCCATGGTCCATCCCAATGTGCCATGGCCGGTATTTAAGTACAGGTTACTG
>JBILHV010000034.1:0-10149 GCA_044350305.1 Burkholderiaceae bacterium | reverse complement strand
GGCAGACTCAATCGCTTCAAGTAACCGCCGGGGCGTCAGTGGAGTCTGCGCTACCTCAATGCGGCCGCCTAACTTACGTAACGCATCATTCACTGCGCCAAAAATAGCTGCGGGCGGCGCAATCGCTCCCCCCTCTCCCATCCCTTTAGCGCCGAATTCTGTGTGCGGTGACGGCGTTTCAAAATGATCGATACGGATATTGGGCACTTCGGTCGCACCAGGCATCGTATAGTCTGCAAGCGTCGAGGCGAGCGGTTGGCCAAACGCGTCATAAGGCATTTCTTCATACAAGGCCGTACCAATGCCTTGGGCAACCCCACCGATCGTTTGGCCCTCCACCACCATGGGGTTCACCACCACACCGCAGTCTTCTACCACGACATAATCCAAAATCTCAACGCTGCCCATTTTTGGATCGATCGCAACGACCGTCGCATGGGTGGCATAGGAAAAAGCGCCGGTATCGACCTTAGGTTTGTAGCCAACTGTCGCTTCAAGCCCAGCCGGATCGACATCTGCAGGCAACCGCTGAGGATTCAGATACCAGACATTTGCGATTTGGTCGATCGTGACTTGCGCTTGCGCTGTTTTGACACAGCCTTCTTCAAACCGTACCGATGCAACCTCTGCACCAAGCAAATGGGCACCAATTTTTAAAATCCGCGGAATCAATTTTTGACATGCTTGCGAAACCGCACCGCCTGACATGACCAGAGAGCGCGATGCGTACGTCCCGCTTGAATACGGTGTCTGCGCGGTATCGCCGTGAATCACACGAGTACGAGAAACATCAATACCCAATACCTCGTGTGCAATCTGCGCAAAGGTCGTCTCCATCCCCTGGCCGTGAGAATGCACACCGACACGGATATCGAGCCCTCCATCTGGCGTTAACCGCACCATCGCTTGATCAAAACCAGGAACAATGGGCATCCCCCACGCGGCAAAGACGGATGTGCCATGGGCGGACTGCTCGGTGTAGGTTGCGATACCGAACCCAATCAGCCGTCCATCAGGCTCGCCACCTTTCTGTCGCGCCCTCACTGCATCCAAATCAATCATTTCTAGCGCGCGGCGGACACTTGCGGGGTAATCACCGCTATCAAAATACTTGTTTGCCACGTTCAAGTAAGGCATCTGCTCGGGCTGTACAAGATTCTCGACGCGAATCTCCCAAGGCTCACGACCCACTTCTTGAGCGATGGCATTCATTGTGAGTTCCATTGCAAAGCATACGCCCGTGCGCGCCACACCCCGATACGGCACGAAACCCGGCTTGTTCGTCGCGACGCAACGGGTGACGCATCGATAGCCATCAAAAGCATAGGGGCCGGGCAAGTTCCCGACGGCTTGGCCGGGTTCGATACCGATTGTGAACGGCCAAACAGAATACGCACCGCCATCAATCGTGATTTTGGCGTCTAGTGCCAACAACCGCCCACGCTTATCCGCGTAGGCAGTCATCTCATAATAGTGTTCGCGCGTATTCGCGCCTGCAATCAAATGCTCACGCCGGTCTTCAATGTAACGAAAAGGCTTGCGGTAGGTTTTCGCCAGCCACGCTACACAAACCTCTTCAGGCTGCAAAATACATTTGTAGCCAAAGGCGCCACCCACATCAGGTGAAATAACGCGCAACTGGCCCTGATCTAACTGAAGGTGCTGGGCAAGTGCCGTGCGAATGAGGTGCGGCACTTGCGTAGCGCTCACCACGACCAATTGATTCGCTTGATGATCCCAATAGGCCAATACCGCCTTACCTTCTAGCGGAACCTGACATTGCCGAGCCAGACTCATCTTACGATGCACCACCACGTCTGCCTGCGCACTCAATTCGTCAAAGCGCTTATCTGCAGACAACGTCACAAAGACATTATCCTTCCACCCGTCGTGCATCAAGTCTGAGCTTGCTTGCGTAGCGGTGTGGATATCTGAATAAACAGGGAGCTCTTGATAATCAACTTCGGCTTGTTCAAGCAGATCTTCCGCCTCTGCACGCGTCGGTGCATAAGACATCAGAACGGCCTCGCCGACAAAACGAACCTTGCCACTTGCGAGTGGGGACTGCACGGAAGACTGGTACGTCGGCAATGACGAATCAGCGGCGATATCAAGCGCACCGATCAAGTCGCGACGTTCAAATACCTGCCCCACCAGCGGAGCCGGTATTCGAACAGCGGTAATACGTGCATGGGCCAAGGGGCTTCTGGTGAAGGCGACTTCACTGAGCCCCGGCATTGTGATGTCTGCGACAAAATGACCTTTGCCGTGAAGATGACGCGCATCTTCCTTGCGTTGCACTCTCGCCCCGATCCCCTGGGGCTTGATTTGCTTCACATCACCTGGATGACCCATGCAGCTCTCTCACATCAAAAGAAGAATTAACGACGGCCAACCGCGGCGTACGTGTAATTATCCAGGGAAGCTTCCGCCAAGCGGAACCAACTGGCTTCGCTTTGTTGGAAGGCCTGCCACTGTGGGAAAATTTTCGCAAAGTCAGGATTCTTTGCTGAAAGCTCTACCCACAACTCTTGCGACGCCTTATAGGTAGCGTCCATGACGTCGCGAGGGAAGATACTAACTTTCGCTCCACCACCAATCAGTTTGCGCAAGGCATCTGGATTCTTGGCATCATAGTTAGCCAACATCTTAAGCGTCTGCTCATTACAGGCGACTTCAAATGCAGCCTGAAAGGATGGGGGCAACGCCGCAAAAGCCTTGTCATTGACCATGGTTGTAATCGACGCGCTACCTTCGAACCAGCCAGGGGCATAGTAAAACGGCGCCACTTTGTTCAGACCTAACTTCAAATCGTCATGTGGGCCAATCCACTCCGCCGCGTCGATCGTTCCTTTTTCTAGAGACGAATAGATATCGCTAGCCGGAATTTGTTGCGACACTGAGCCAAGCTTTGATAGCACCATACCACCGATGCCGCCGATTCGAATCTTTAAGCCTTTGAGATCTTCAACCGACTTAATCTCTTTGCGATACCAACCACCCATCTGCACACCAACGTTACCGCTCGTAAAATTGATGATGTTGTATTTTTTGTAGACTTCCCGTACAAGCTCAAGACCACCACCGTACATCATCCAAGCGTTATGCTGACGCGCGTTCAAGCCATAGCTCAAGCCCGTATCGAACGCTAGTGCATTGTTCTTGCCTAAGAAGTAGGTGCTAAGAGTGTGATTGCACTCAACTGTTTGGTTACTAACCGCATCCATCGTCTGTGCCGCAGGAAGAATTTCTCCGCCAGCGAAGACACGAATTTCAAACTTCCCTTCCGTAATTTGACCCACACGTTTGGCGAGCTCTTCGGCCGAGCCATAAATCGTGTCAAGATTTTTAGGCCAACTTGTAGCCATACGCCACCTGACCTGCGGCGTGCCTTGCGCAAATGCAGGTGCACTGAGAGTGGCAAGACCGGCACCAGCTGCGGTAGCGGTTTTAGTGAGAAAGCGACGACGTTGCATACGAATCTCCTGACTGTGAAAAGTAAGTTAAGTGAGCATACTGATAGGTCTAAAAAAGATCAACAACTCTAACTTCAACAACTCGGTGGGGGTTAAGGCTTAACGCCGTAACCTCCGCCTCCGGGTAAGGCGAGTTCAAGGGTATCCCCTTCAACCATATCCACCACACCCTTAGGATTCTGCACAGGCTGGCCATTGAGGAGCACATGCCCGGTACGACCGGCCGAACCGCCCTCGATTCCCTTTGCGGGGATACGCGTGCGTTCTGTTAACAACGACACTCGCAGCCGACCCGGCCAGCGAGACTGAAAAGAGACCTTTTGCCCCATTCCACCTCGGTGCGCACCGTCGCCACCGGAGCCGTCAATCAAGCTCTTGCTGCGAAAGAGCACAGGCGAAAGCATCTCCGCAACCTCGACCGGCGTGTTAGAAATATTGGCGGGAAACCCAGCTGCAGGGGGGCCATCACGATCCCGCATCGCACCCATTCCGCCATTAAAAAACAGAATGCTTGAAAACGATGTGCCACGCACTGTATCGATGCCTCGCATCAACACCGACCAGAGTGGTGTACCGCTATCGGCCTGAACTTTGTCGGGCATCACCGAAGAGAGCGCATCAAACACCGCAGCTTGTAATTGATGCCCAATCAAATGCCGAGCACCCACGGCTGCAGGCGGCTTCGCGTTGACGATTGTGCCCTCGGGTGCGATCACTTTGAACAAGCGTGTAAAACCATCATTGTTAGGTATGCCGGGCGAGAGCAAACACTTGAACGGATAGATCGTGTAGGCGTAGGTGTGGTTAAAGGTTTCATTGATACCGAACCGTACCTGGCCCGTACTGCCGCTGTAATCAACTGTCACACCTTCTGGGGTAACCGTTAATGTGGCCTCAATCCGAACAGTTTCATCCCAACCGTCCGACTCCACCGAGCCGTGATACACACCAGGAGGAATTTTGCGTAGCTCACGTAGCGCCGCCTCCTCAGACGCCTTAAAAATCGCAGCAGCAATCTCTTCAATATCAGAGATGCCATATTCTTCGAGGAGCTCAACCAAACGGCGCTCCGCCACACGCAACGCACCTACCTGCGCTTCGATATCGCCCCGCACTTGCTGAGGTAAACGCACATTCGCCTCAAGCATTTGCATGACCCAGGGATTGAAGACGCCCTCTTCTGCAAGCTTTACAACAGGGAAACGAATTCCCTCCTCAAATACCTCGCCCGCATCCGCAGACCATTGTCTCCCACCAATATCAGAAAGGTGTGCGACCGCCATGGCGTAGGCAACTAAGCGGCCTTTAAAAAAGATCGGTGCGACCATCGTGGCATCGGGCAGGTGTCCAGTACCAATCCAAGGGTCATTGGTGAACAGGATATCGCCTTGCTTCAAGCTCTCTGGGGCAATGATCTTCAATATTCCTTTCAGGGATAGCGGAGCAGTTCCAATGAAACCAGGGATACTGAGAGATGACTGTGCAACGAGACGCGACTCCGTATCAAGCAGCACGCAGGCGAAGTCATTCGACTCTCGTACGACAGTAGAGAACGACGTGCGCTTCAACGTCGCACCAGCCTCATCGGTAATCGCAATAAGACGATTCCAATAGATTTCTAAGTCGATCGGACTCATCGTGTTTTGTTTAGAATTTGTCATGCAGAATGCCCTTGTTTAGCGCCCAGCGTAATACGCAAGTTCGCGTGCTCGTCCAATCGGAAACGATCGCCAGGGCCGATTACTACGGTCGAGCCCGGTTGCTCTATTAAAGCAGGGCCAAGGTAATCCTCTCCTCGGCGCAGACCTCTGATATCCATCACAGGTGTATCGACAAACACATCCAGATCAGGAAAAAAAGCGGAACGCATACGAGGGGCGACGTTCGGTGCGCTGGGGCTCACCTCCAAACCGCTCGCAACAACCGTCTCTGGCGCAGGCGCTGCTCCCTCGACACGCCAGTTCACAGCTTCGACCCGTTGCGCAGTCAACTTCCCGCCAAATCGCTGCGCGTACGCTTGCGCAAAGGTCTCTTCGATATCACTTTGACGCGCAGCGATCAGAGGCGTGGGCAGCTCAGTCTCTACTTCAAAGCCCTGACCGACATAACGCATATCGGCACTGCGACGAAATTGAATATCTTTGCTTGCGATACCTGCCGTCGCGAGCTCACTACAAAGACTGTCTTCCATTGCCTCCAGAAGCGCGTCAATCTCTGCCCAGTCCATATCTGCCAAGCGTACAAATTTTGTACGAACCAAATCCATTTTCATGGGCGCAACAAGTAAACCAAACGCAGAGAATACGCCTGCGTTTGCAGGAACCAGAATCTCTTTACATCCGCTGCGACGCGCGACTTCGCGCGCGTGAATCGGGCCCGCTCCACCAAACGCTAAAAGCGTATAGCGGCGAATATCACGACCATTTTCAACGGCATGGATCTTCGCTGCGACCGCCATATGTTCACAAACGATACGATGAATCCCATTAGCTGCTTCGACGACGGAGATTCCAAGCGGATCGGCCACATACTTCTTGATAGCTAGCTCGGCAAGCTCTAACCGTAGACGCACGGCTCCGCTCAAGGTTCCCTGCGGCTCGAGATATCCCAACACTAAGGCTGCATCCGTCACCGTTGGCCGCTCGCCGCCTAGACCGTAGCATGCAGGGCCAGGGCTGGAACCTGCGCTATGTGGGCCTACTTTCAACAGTCCGGTGGTGTCAACATGCGCAATGCTCCCACCGCCAGCGCCAATCTCGATCAAATCAACAGTCGGCAAGCGCACAGGCAATCCACTGCCCTTTTTAAAACGCGCTTGTCGAGCGGCCTCAAACTCTGTCGTAATAGACGGACGACCGTTGGATATCAGACACGCTTTCGCTGTCGTGCCTCCCATGTCAAAGGCCATCACATCCGCAGTGTTAGCCAGGCGCGCGGCATACGCCGCACCAAGCGCTCCAGCGGCGGGCCCAGATTCAAGCATACGAATGGGCATACGCTCACCTAACTGGCGAGAAATCACACCACCGTTAGACTGCATAATATGCAGGGTCGCACGCATGCCTATTTGACGTAATCCGTCTTCAATCGCGCCCAGATAGTTTCCCACCATCGGCATCACACAGGCATTAAGTACGGTCGCAACCGAGCGCTCATACTCACGCATCTCGCCGAGCACTTCACTCGATAGCGACACGCAGAGTTCTGGTGCCACGCGCTGAATGACCGTTTTAATACGCTGCTCGTGTGAAGAATTGGCATAGCTGTGAAGCAAACATACCGCAATGGCTTTCACACCTGCCTCTTTGAGTTGCCGCACCACGCGTTCAACATCGGCATCATCCAAGGCTTGCACAACAGCACCCGATGCATCGACCCGCTCTTGCACTTCTAATCGCAATCCACGGGGAACAATGGGATCAGGCCCAGGCGTTGTTAAATCATATAAGTCGTAACGCAACTCGCGGGCAATCTCAAGCACATCTCGAAAACCAGCTGTTGTGATGAGCCCTGTGACCGCCCCTTTGCGCTCGATCACTAAATTCGTCACTGCCGTTGTGGCTCCAACCACCACATCGGTGACTTGTGACAGCTCTAGACTGTGCTCTTTGAGCATCGCTAACAGACCGGTGCGTATGGGCATGACGACATCACCCACAGCCGTGAGCACCTTAGCAGTTAAAGCATTACCATCTGAACCCAACAGAACCAAATCAGTGAATGTACCTCCGATATCAAAAGCAAATCGGTACTGCAATGGATTTTTTCCAGCAACCATCAATTACCCCTTGACCTTGGACAGCTTGATACCGCGCTCAAATCCATTTTCAAATTTCTTCTTCTCAAACACATCAGGCTTAATCTGAAAGAACTCTGTTAGCGCACGCTGCTCATCGGTCGTCGTGTGCATGGTTGTCGCATCGAACGGACAGGTCTGTGTACACATCTCACATCCGATGCAATTCGCATGAATGGACTCCACACTCCCGTCACCTTGCGCTAATGCGTCATAAAAACACGTTTGGATACAAATCGTACAGCTCGGGTTTTTACAGGCCTCGCTTGCGATCTCACTGTGCATGCGCGGCTTACGAAATTGCTCGCCATAATCTTTTACTGCCTGACGCGAAGCAATGCCGGTCATGGACGCAATGTCAGGATAGCCATGCGTATCCATGAAGGTATCAAGTCCGTTGATCATGCTGGGCAAATACTTGATGCCTTTGAGCATCAGTACCGAACCCACCTGCACCAGCGGTGCGCCCGTCATAATGAACTCAACAATATCGCGATGATCGTAAATGCCGTTTGAGCCAGTGATTGGAATCCCCAGCTCAGTGTAGATACGGTTCACCCAACGCAGCGAAAGCGCCTTCGCCCACACACCGCCAATCCCGGCCGGTCCACCCAGACGAGGTAAACCCGTTTCAATATCTACCGAAAATCCTGTGTAGCGGTTGGTCGCCGTCACAGCCGACGCCCCCGCCTCTTTGACTGCACGCGCGACATCCAACACGCGCGACTGATCTGGTGTGAGCTTAATCACGACGGGAATCTTGACCGCTTCGCACACACGGGCAGTAACCTCGCGGGCCACTTCTGGCTCTTGCCCAATCATGGAGCCGCCATGCACACCAGGCATCATGGCTGGGTGAGGACAACCAAAGTTCAATTCCACCATGGGCAGACCGCAATCTTCGATGGTGCGACAGATATCAATCCAGCTTTGTACCGTCTTACCGCCCGCGCTACCAATTAGGTGCGAACCCTGATCCTGTGCGTATTTGTTTAAGTCCTTTAAATGAGGAATCCATTCGCGCAACGACGTACTAGAGTAGCCAGAACGGCTATAGAAAATAAAGTTCTTATTTACCTTTCCCTTTATCGTTTCATTCTTTTCATTCAGGATGGCGTACTTTGAGTTTTGAGTCAGGCGCGCCATATCCTCGATGTCGGTCAGGGTCTTGATGATCATGCCGCCCGCACCCGCGTCGACACACTCACGAATCACCTCTGGACTATTCGTCGTCTCAATTGAGGCAATAACGACCGGGTTCTTAAATTTAATCCCACAAAAATCTAACGACAAATCAGCCATGCTTTTTCTCCAAATCGAATAAGTTCAAATCACACAGAATTTTTTTTACGCTTGCTACGTGCGTCTAACGCTTGCCCACCAGGGCGAAGCGCAGTACGGCCACTTTCATTGTTTGCTTCAACTAACCTAGCTAAGAGATCAAGAAAAACTCTCCGCTCTGCGAGAGCAAGCGGTGCTAACAATTGTTGTTGCGATAGCTGCATATCTTGCTGATAGCGCTGTACGAATTTTTTTCCTGTCGGTGTGGTCAAACAAAGTTTGCGACGGCGATTCAAGGGATCAACTACGCGCGATACAAGACCGCGATCTTCAAGGCGCTTTAAAATTTCGGCAACATTAGCGGGGTCGAGCCCCATCTCTTCCCCAATGGTCGCTTGATCAACACCAGGACGCATCATCAAGACACTTAGCAAACCAAATTGAATTGGGGTCACTTGCCCATCTGCGACTTGTTCGATGAACATCGCGACGTGAATCTGATGTAGCCGTCGAATCAGGTATCCAGGACGATCCCAGATGGTGTGCGCAGCGCCGCTCGCATCCTTCGGTGAGCCAACTGTCGGTACGACAACCAAGGTTGCTCTACTTTTACCTGCATCAGTATCTGACGACTTGGCCATTGGGCATCTCGCACAACCGTTTGTATACGAACAGTTCGTATACTGATGGTTTATTGTCAAGCTAGTGCAATAGGCATGTCAAGTGAAATGTTGCTCGCCCGTTAAGGACGAACGCCCGGCGTTTCCATAACCATTCCGCGCGCGCGCCACATCAAGAACAGCTCAAGCTCCACTAGCTCTTTCGCGCCAAGGGCGAACGGTTCTGCGCGTACGCCCGTCATACAGTTACGCAGACGCCGCTGCAACGACCCGACCGACTGCCACTCAAGTCGATACAGCGGGTACGCGGTGGGATGTCCCTGAGGGATAGGGTTTCCCCCAAGTTTTTGACCCGAACGCTCTGCATGGCACTGCGCACAAGAAAGATTTAACTGCCCCAGTCGTTGATAGAAAAGCGTCTTCCCTGATTCAAGCGCTTGGGCATTGATGGCGTTCTGCTCGACCGTGATGGGCAAGCCTCGGGATTGCTGGCCGATATAGGAGGTCAATGCCAACAATGGCTTGCCCTCTTGTGCAAAAGGCTCGGCCCCTTGATGTGTCTGGCGACACACGTTCACTTGATCTGACAAGTTCAATAGAGTGTTGCCAACAAACTTAGGGAAACTCGCGGCGACACCTTTCATCGAGGTGCCGTCTGCGCCGTGACAGTTCGCGCAGGAAGTCTGACGCGATCCTGCCGACGTTTGCCACAAGGACTCCCCATCCAATACCCAAAACGTTGCAGGATTTTGTGACGAGTCATCCTGCATGGCACGATTTTCCGGCGTCATTAACGCATAACTAGACTGGCGTTGAGATCCCACCGGATCGGCGACAGTCGCTGTCACGCATGCCAACAACAGATACAAACAGATCCATCGCGCGAAATCGTGCATCAACACGACACAGCTCAAGAAACGGTTAACTGGCTCGTGACACGCGACGCGTAGCCGTTATCACCCAACCATTTGAACTC
>JBILHV010000045.1:0-9086 GCA_044350305.1 Burkholderiaceae bacterium | reverse complement strand
CAACTATTGCATCGCGGCCAGCTACGCGTGGGGAATATTCTTTTTCACGTAGGCATACTAGGTTTGTTTTTTGGTCACTTATTCGGCCTACTCACACCACTTTGGGTATGGGACAGTTTAGGCGTCACACACAGCTTTAAACAACTGGTCGCACTGATTGCTGGCGGCACGATGGGCACAATCTGCCTCGCGGGACTTTCCATTCTGCTCTACCGACGCCTGACCAATGCCCGCATCTCCGCCGCTACACGCAAACGAGATTGGCTATTGCTTGGTTGGATTTTGGGTGCTCTTCTATTAGGGTTACTCACCATTACCGAATCCGCACAACACAGTGACGGCGAGGTGATGGTGCGTTTAATGATGTGGGCACAACATCTGCTCACCTTTCAGGGGGATGCGGCAAGCTTTATGCTGGATGCGCCCTGGCTGTTTAAACTGCATATGATGATGGGGATGACACTATTCGTGATTTTTCCGTTTACACGGCTGGTACACGTCTGGAGCGGCTTTGCCTCTGTCACCTACTTACTACGGCCTTGGCAACTAGTGCGCAAACGCTAAGCCGAGCCAGTCTGGAGTCTTTATTCTGTTTATTCAGACACGTGATGGCTGCATTGCAGCCCTTAATGCCAAATAGATTGATCAGACGACTCAGCCAAACCCTAGCGCCTGCGATTAATGGTGCCCCGAGCCGGAATCGAACCGGCACGCCCTAAGGCCTGAGATTTTAAGTCTCATATGTCTACCGATTTCATCATCGGGGCAACAGTCAGAGGCGCTATTGTAGCGAAAGCGCCAAAACTGTTCAGACGGACCTTAGCAGGGGAAGCGAACGGGCAAAAACCGCATGATGGTGACAGCGGCTTTGTCTTGGTTGTACTGAGGCCGCTCCATCGCCCATTTGATGAATTCCGCTAGCACCGCATCCCGCGAGACTCCCTGAGGGGGCAGGCAAATCGTGGGCGCTTCCTTGGTATTGCGGCCCAACAGATAGCCCTGATAGACGCCTTCACCAAAGCCGTAGCAGAACGTTTGCGCCTCGATATCGGTGCGGCTTTTGCACAATTCAATCATCGCTTCGGTTGTCACGCCAGAGCTGGGTACATTCTGTGCCAGCGGGGCTGCCAGAGGAGCTGCTGCCATCAGGATCATTGCTAAATATTTTTTCATCTTTTTGACTCCAAGTAGGTAGGGGGTTGGCCTGCTCAAGACACTAGCGCCGGAAACCGCCGCCAAAATGTCCTCCGCCAAAACTGCCTCGGGAACCGCCACCAAAACTACGATCCCCCCCACCGAAACTCCTGTCACCGCCACCAAAATTGCGGTCACTACCCCCGGCACTGCGATCACCGCCGGCCGAGCGATCACCAGACGCACTGTTTCGCTGGAAACTATTTTGCGCATTCTGGCGCGCCTGATCCATGCGCTGTTTATCTTCCGGAGTCGCGTTGTTCTTCCAGTTATTCACAGCATTTTGCTGACGCGCGGCGTTGTTACGATCCATGTCGCTTAAGTTATTCGCGCCATAGCGGTTGCTTAAGGCCGCGCTATTGTAAGGAACCCCATCACGGTGAGCAGGATTATGTGCCCAGGTGTTTGCGTCGCCCACCAAGTTTGATCGTTGATTCACCGCCGAGTTAAAGCGGTTGTTGAAATTATTGAAGTTGTTGTTGTTGATCGTGATCGACCCTGAACCCCAATGAGGCGTCGACCACAACGCAGCGCCAACAGCCATGCCCACACCAAAACTCATCAACCCCCATCCAGGGTTATACATCGGGTAGGGAGGATAGGCCGCCCAAGGCCAAGCACCATAGATCATCATGGGGTTATAGGTGGGCACGTACACCACCTGGGGATTAGACGGCACGATAACAATATTTGACTGCGGATCACTCGCCACAGTCACCTGCGAATTCGAGCTTAAGTTACCCGCCTTTTTTGCCTTGGCACGCAACGACTGAACAGCTTGCATCAAGTCTTTAGGCTGAGCCAGATAGGCATTACCCAACTTCTGCGTCCAGTCCAACTGATTACCCATTAGGTTCAGAGCATCAGGGAACGTAATTAGGGATTTCACACTGTTATCCCAGGTCTCGGGCTTGAGCGCATCCTGTAGAGCAGTGCCGGACAGATGCTGGTGGCTACGCGACCAATTCGCTGCCTCGGCCACCTCAAGCGGATAGGTCGCCGCCATGAGCATTTGCGAGAGTAAAGAGTCTGGATAGAGCGCGACCGATGACACTAGGGCCTCGAGCTGAGGTTGCGTCAAATTGGCCGACTGTGGCGCTGCCTGAGCAAACGCTGGAGCGACGAGAGTCGTGCTGACGAGCAACGTTCCGGTCGCCAGAGAGAGGGCTAACGCTGCGGAGGCAGCTGAGCGTGCAATGTTGTGCATGGAGTTCCTTAGGTGCATTGATCTAGGCCAAGGCTTTGACGGCTTGATATATTTTACCGAACACTGCGTCGGCGTGTGCTGAATTCAACCAACGAATGATCACCACCATGTTGAGTTCTGGCTCAACCCACGTAAACGAGCTCCCCGCACCCACGGCAAAATAGCTGGACGCAGGCACACTTGGAAACACTTTTTGATCGCCGTTGAGCCACACCAGATAGCCATAAAAAGGCGCGAGCGCGCAGGGAACCTGCATTCGTTTAATCCAGTCCTCTGACAGAACACGTTTGCCCCGAGCCATCCCGTTGTCCAACATCATCTGGCCCACGAGGGCTTGATCTTCAGCGCTAACCGACATGCCGCCCCCCCAGTGCGTACCGCCTGGCACGGATTGCACACGCTTACCCGCGATCTCAACCCAGGCGTTGTCGTAACCGACCCACTTCCAGTCTTCACTGGCACCCACGGGGCGCATGATGGCCTCGCGAAACACCTCAGGCAAAGGACGCTGGAACAGATGTAAGAGTGCTAAAGACAATTGATTGATACGAACGTCGTTGTATTCCCAGTAGGTGCCTGCCTTCTGCAGCGGACGTGCGTCGCCCTTCACACCATCGGGCGCTTTCGCGAACGTGACAGCACGGTAGCGATCAACTTGGTCTGGCAAACCAAACAAGGTGCCTTCCCACTCGCTAGTCTGCTGCAACATCTGTGCCCAGGTCACGAGCGCATTGTTGCCCGTGTCAAAACCAATCCCTTTTATTTTTTTACCGATCGGCTCATTGACGTCGGTGATCAAGCCGCGGTCGACAGCAACGCCCGCCAACAACGCCAGATAAGTCTTCGCAACGCTGAAGGTCACGTCCGCACGCTTAGGCTCACCCCAGGACGTCAGGGTTTTCCCGCGCAACAAAATCGTCCCAGAGTTTGGGCCACGCGATTGCACAGGGCCATACAACTTGTTGTAGGGCTCCGGATCGCCATGGTGCACCCCCCAATTGTCGCTCGTGCAATCCCGATCCCAGGTGCTTTCATGAGCAATCGCAAACTGTACTGCCTGGTCAAGTGCTGGGTTCTGCATATAAAGCCTTGTGATGAGGATGAGGGTTTTCAGTAAGATCTAGCTCGTGTAGAGAGCAAAGATAACCCAATCAGGGAAATTTGGCACAGCACTTACTTAAGGTATACAGTTGCTTCCATAAGCAATTGACGGTTAAATGAATCTTTATTTGCAATAAATCCAGATCGAGGAACGCTATGACCACAGCAAGCACCGCCCGCAGCACACCTTCGGCCAAGACACCCCTACGAGCAAGCCTCGTCGCCTGCGCACTAGGATTATGCATGGCACTGGCACAACCCGTTCTGGCTGGCAAGAAAACCGACACGCTGGGCATGGCGTATGACCAGACACCGGAAAACATCGACCCCTACTTCAATAACGTTCGTATCGGCGTGATCATCGCCGCAAACGTTTGGGATACGCTGGTGTACCGCGATCCAAACACCAATGAATACAAAGGCCAGCTTGCTAAAAGCTGGAAGCAAATCGACGACAAGACCCTTGAGTTTGAATTGCGCGAAGGGATCAAGTTCCACAATGGCGAAGAATTTGATGCGGACTCAGTTGTCTTCACACTGAACTATGTATCGGACCCTGCCAATAAAGCAACGACTCAGCAGAACGTTCGCTGGATTCAGCGTGTCGAAAAACTCGACAAATTTAAAGTCCGTATCATCAGCAAAGAGCCATTTCCTGCGGCGATTGACTACCTTGCCACCACACTGGCCATTCACCCAGCGAAATACTACAAAGAAGTGGGTCCTGCTGGGATGAACTTAAAGCCTGTCGGCTCCGGTCCCTATAAGATCATCGAACATATCCCTGGTAAATCCGTCACACTGGAACGTAACAAAGACTACTTCAAAGAGTCTCCAAAAACACAGCCCACAATCGGCAAAGTTCGCATTCGGTTTATCCCTGACCGCCAAACACAAATGGCTGAAGTGATGTCGGGCGGTGAAGACTTCATCATGCACGTGCCAAAAGATCAGGCTGAAAAGCTCAAAGGGGTTCCGCATCTTCAAGTCGAAAGCGGCAACACCATGCGTATCGTCTTTTTGCAAATGAATACGCGTGATGGCACACCGGCGCCAGAACTCAAAGATATCCGCGTACGCAAGGCCATCGCACACGCGATCGATCGTCAAGCCATCCTGAAAAATATCGTGGGTGGCGGCGAAATCCTCAACTCGATTTGCACCCCCTCGCAAGTTGGTTGCACGAGCGAAGGCGTCACGGTATACAACTATGATCCCGCGCTGGCCAAAAAGCTACTCGCTGAGGCTGGCTTTCCCAACGGCTTTTCTGTAGACATCATGGCCTATCGCGAGCGTCAACAAACTGAGGCGATGATCAACTACCTTCAAGCTGTTGGCATCAAAGCCAAGCTCAGCTTTATGCAGTACGCAGCAATGCGCGACCTTGCCCGCTCAAACAAAACAGCCCTGACCCACCAGACCTGGGGTTCAAACCTCGTCAACGACTTATCTGCCTCGACCCCCGTTTATTTTGGTGGTGGCAATGATGACGTGAGCCGCGACCCGAAGGTCATTGAGCTACTTAACAAGGGTGATAACGCTGTTGAACTCAAAGACCGTCAGGCCTTTTACAAGCAGGCGCTGAGCATCATTGCGGATCAGGCTTACGCGCTGCCGCTCTGGTCCTTGCCTGTGTATTACGTCGCTAGCAAAGACGTGAAATTCAAGCCCTACCACGACGAGCTCGTGCGTTTTTGGGAAATGAGCTGGAAATAACGCATTCAGTTCCTACGCAACACAGGTAGCACCCCATGCTGGGATACATCTCTAAACGACTAGGACTCGCCGTCCTAGTCGCGATGACGGTTTCGATCATCGCGTATATGTTGCTCTATCTTTCCGGCGATCCCGCTTTGGCGATCGCAGGCGAAGGCGCGCGTCAAGCCGATATCGACATGGTCCGTAAAACCTATGGCTTCGATCAGCCGATCATCGTTCAGTTCGGGAATTGGGTACTTAAGCTAATTAGCGGCGATCTGGGCACCTCAATCTATTTCAAAACAGATGTGGGCCCCTTGATTTTCAGCAAACTCGTGACAACCATGTTGCTTGCGTTGTACGCGCTTGCGTTCGCCTTGCTGATCTCGGTTCCGTTAGGCGTTCTTGCCGCGATCTACAAAAACAGTTGGATCGATCGCTTGTGTCTTGCCGTAGCAGTCGTTGGCCAAGCAATGCCCAACTTCTTTTTTGCCTTGATTCTGATTATGCTGTTTTCGATTTCGTGGCGCATGCTGCCCGTCTCAGGAAGTGACACGTGGCAACACTTCGTGATGCCTGCAATCACGCTGGGCTATTACGCTGCGCCGGCTTTCATGCGTCTGATACGTGCAGGCATGATTGAAGTACTTGAGGCGGACTATATTCGTACTGCTCGCGCAAAAGGTTTACCGATTCGCACTGTCGTGTTTAAACATGCTTTACGTAACGCAATCGTGCCCGTAGTGGCCCTGGCCGCGGTGCAACTAGGCTTTCTGCTGGGCGGTTCAATTGTGATCGAAACAATTTTTGCACTGGACGGTTTAGGCTATCTTGCCTACCAGAGCATCACACATAAAGATTTTCCCGTTACCCAAGTCATCGTGCTGTTGCTGTCGGTGATCTATATCTTGTTGACCCTCGCCTCTGATATCGCCAATGCCTGGCTCGACCCACGGATTCGGGTGGCCTGACATGCTGAACAATAAAGCGCTGGTATTTGGCTGTGGACTGCTACTTTTCATCGTTGCGTGCGCCCTGCTCGCACCCTGGATTTCGCCGCATGATCCTTATTTTCAAGACCTCACTAACAGAACAGTTCCTCCTTTCTGGTACGAGAAGGGCAACTGGCTACACCCTCTCGGGACCGATCAGCTAGGCAGAGACTACTTATCGCGGCTTATTTACGGCGCACGGATCTCTTTGCTGATCGGCATCAGTGTGGCGATTATCTCGGGACTGATTGGCACGACCATGGGGATGCTAGCAGGCTACTTTGGTGGAAGGATTGATATGGCGGTCTCCTTCTTGGTGACTACGCGCCTATCGATGCCCGTCATTCTGGTTGCACTCGCCACCGTCGCCTTAGTGGGCAGCTCACTTTGGATCGTCATTATGGTGCTTGGCTTACTTAAGTGGGATCGCTTCGCAGTCGTCATGCGCAGCGCCACCCAACAAGTTCGTTCGATGGAGTATGTCTCGGCCGCACAATCTGCTGGCGCATCCACCTTACGTATTATGCTGACCGAAGTACTCCCCAATGTCATGCCCCACTTAATCGTGATCGCCACACTCGAGGCAGCGAGCGCCATCTTGCTTGAAGCCGCGCTTTCTTTCCTCGGACTTGGCGTGCAGCCTCCCCTGCCTTCTTGGGGCTTGATGATTTCTGAAGCCAAGTCTTATATGTTCTTTTCTTTTTGGCTGATTGCGATTCCTGGCACTGCACTTGCCGTATTGATTTTTTCGATCAACCTCGCAGGCGATGGATTACATCAAGCACTGACTCCGGGTGAGCGAGCATGACCATCGACTCAAGCGAAATTGTCCTTGATGTCCAGGGCCTCACCGTAGATATCAAAACGCCTCGCGGTGTTTTGCAAGTTGTGCGCGATATCTCTCTGCAAGTAAAGCGCGGCGAAACACTTTGTATCGTCGGAGAATCTGGCTGCGGTAAATCCATCACTTCACTATCGATGATGGGCCTTTTGCCTAAAACAGCTACACGCAATAGCCGAGTATTCAATTTTTTAGGCGAAGATATCGCCCGTGCCGACAAGCGTCGCATCAATGATTTGCGCGGTAACCGCATGGCGATGATTTTTCAGGAACCCATGACGGCGCTGAACCCGGCTTACACCATCGGGGATCAGCTCACCGAACACTATCGTCATCACAAACATGCTTCGGCAGAGCAAGCGCGCGTGCGTGCCGTCGCCCTCCTTGAGAAAGTTGGTATCGCATCGGCTGCCGAGCGCTTGGGGCAGTATCCGCATCAACTATCCGGTGGTTTGCGTCAACGCGTCATGATCGCCATGGCACTGATGTGCGGACCTGAGCTATTAATCGCCGACGAACCAAGCACCGCGCTCGACGTGACGATTCAGGCACAAATTCTCCGTTTGCTGGCCGACTTACAAGCCGAACTGGGTATTGCGATGGTGCTCATCACCCACGATCTGGGCGTGGTCGCCCGTATCGCCAACCGTGTTGCCGTGATGTATGCAGGACAAATCGTCGAAGAAGGTTTCACGAAAGATATTTTTGCCGCCCCTCAACATCCCTACACACGGGGACTGATCAGTTGCATTCCGATTCCTGGGCGCACCATTCCTGGTGGCAAGCTTGGCACGATCCCAGGTGTGGTGCCCTCGCTGATCGGTGAGATCAAAGGTTGTGCCTTCAAGGATCGTTGCTCGTCGGCCCAAGAGCGCTGCGGCGGTGACATCCCCTTGCGGCACACCGCGCACGGACAGCAATGGCGTTGCATCCTTGAGCATCAAGAGGTCGCAGCATGAGTGCCTTGATTCAAACAACAGACCTACAGCGTACGTTCACTGTGAGTGCAGGCCTATTTAAAGCAAAAAAAACCTTGCATGCCGTCAACGGCGTGGATCTTTGCGTCAACCGCTCGGACGTGCTGGGTGTCGTCGGTGAGTCGGGTTGCGGCAAGTCGACGCTTGCTCGCATGTTACTTGGGTTGACACCTCCGACACACGGCAGTGTACAGATCGACGGCAAAGATATCAGCAAGATTGATCGGCGCGAGCTGGCGCGACGCGTACAGCCAATTTTTCAGGATCCTTACTCCTCGTTGAATCCGCGGCGTACGATCGCCTCGATCGTATCGTTCCCGCTAGATGTCCTGAATATCGGCACGTCGGCAGAACGAAAGAAAAAGTCATTGGAGATGCTGGAGCGCGTTGGTCTACCCGCACGTTACGCGAACAACACGCCTGGGCAACTGTCAGGTGGCCAACGACAGCGCGTCGCGATTGCCCGTGCACTCGTGATTAACCCTGAAATTGTGATCTGTGATGAGCCCACCTCGGCACTGGATGTCTCGGTGCAGGCGCAGATACTGAACTTGCTGTTAGACCTACGCAAAGAGTTCAACCTGACCTACGTATTCATCAGCCACAACCTGGCTGTCGTTGAACATATCGCCACGCAGGTCGCAGTCATGTACTTAGGACGCGTGGTTGAGTTGCGCCAAACGGCCGAATTATTTAAAGACCCGCGCCATCCCTATACACAGGCGCTGCTTGCCTCGGTGCTGACACCTGAACCTGGACTGGGCATTCCGGACACGGGGCTCGGGCTCTCGTTTCCCGATCCCCTACATCCACCCTCTGGCTGCTCATTTCACCCGCGTTGCGCGCAGCGCACACCCGAGTGCTCCACCAAGCACCCCCTCCTCAGACGTGACGCCCAAGGCGAGGTTGCTTGCCACCTTTACCCGTCAACGCGGTAATCAAACGCCCAGTAGTACTGCCAGGTCGTATAAGCAAACTGCTTTGAAAACGAGGACACGCGGTCCGATAACTCAAGCTCTGTTGGGTAATTTTTTAAGACTTTGTGTGTCGAACCATCGGCAAGCGGCCGTGTTTGA
>JBILHV010000268.1:0-3332 GCA_044350305.1 Burkholderiaceae bacterium | reverse complement strand
GCTGTCTCTGCGGCAGAGCCCCACCGCCCAGCCCGCCGTCAGCGTACCGCTTACGATGTCGTAACATACATGCCTAAATAAGAACCTTGAATCCCATGTCGAACACCACCACAATGGCCGAGCGAGTCGCCCAGATTCGCAACAGAATCCATCAGGCTTGCGCGCGCGCGGGACGTGATTCAGCGGAAGTAACGCTTTTGCCTGTGAGCAAAACGTTTGATGTTGCGGCGATTCGTGAGGCGATCGCGTTAGGGTTCACGAGATTTGGTGAGAACCGCACACAAGAAATCGCACAAAAAGCGCCGTTGCTCGCAGATTGCGATGTGCAATGGGTGGTGATCGGGCAACTACAAACCAATAAAGCAAAAGAGGTCGCAAAGTTCGCGCATGAGCTCCAGTCCCTAGACCGCCTCGAATTGGCCGAGGCGCTCGACCGCCGCTTGCAGCAAGAGGGGCGTGCCATTGATGTACTGGTGCAGGTCAAAACCTCACCGGAAGAAACCAAGTCGGGACTTGAGCCCGCTGAACTATTCACATTCTTGCGACAGCTCGCAAACTACCAAACGTTGCGGGTGCGGGGCTTGATGACTATGGCGGTGTTATCTGAAGATACGCAAGCGGTTCGCGCTTGCTTCGCGCAGCTCAAACAGTTGCAAGAGCGTGCGCGCCAAGAAGCGATCGCGGGTGTGTCGCTCGACCGCTTATCGATGGGCATGAGCGGTGACTTTGAAATTGCGATTGAAGAAGGCTCAACGGAAATTCGTGTTGGGTCTTCGATGTTCGGCTCACGGGCTTAGCTCACTGCAGGACGAGCGAGCCTTGCATCACGGGCGAGTGGCCTGCAAACGTGCAAAAGAAGGAGTAAGTCTCGCCAGGCTGCAGTGTGGACACTGCAAAGCTGACTGAGGTGGCTTGCCCGCCCCCAATTACGTTGGTATGCGCGATGACTCGCCGATCGGTTGGATCCACGTAGTGGTTCCCGGCACCGGCTAGCATTCCAGTGCGTGCCACGCCCGCCATGTCGGACTGCTTGGCTAACACCCAATTGTGACCCATGGCTAGAACTGGCAAGCGACCGCTATGGGTCAGCGTCACGGTGAAATCCTTGCACGTGCGAGGCACTTTGATCGCGTGCGGCAGGTAACGCAGACCGTCATCACTCTGAACGACAACATTGCACCCCTGCGTCTGCGCAGTGCCGGGTGCGCTTGCAAAAACCAGCACCAAGGCTGATAAGGCAACAGCAGCGTGTAAGGTCGTTCGAATCATAGGTTTTAGAGTCATTTGTATCCGGCACCTAGCTGGGCATGCGACTGAGGCGACCATCGGGGTGACGCTGGATGTGCCCAGCGAGCTCGAGGTCAAGAAGCGCTTCGTGAAGTGTTGCCGCGCTCACCGCTGTGCGTTGTTGCAGCGTGTCTTCGGTAATAGGATCGTAGCCGATTGCGCTCCAGAGTGGGGACGAGGGGAAAGACGGAACGGGCGAGGTGCTGCCTTGGCCGGCCAGAGGCAGTTGTTGCCAGCTGCCCAGCTCTTGAAGGATGTCATCGACGCACGTGACAAGTTTTGCGCCTTGCTGAATCAGCGCATGCGGCCCACGGGTTAAGGGGGAGTGAATCGATCCGGGGAGGGCAAAGACCTCGCGCCCCAAATCTGCAGCCAATCGTGCCGTAATGAGTGAGCCACTTTTAAGCGCCGCCTCAATCACGAGCGTGCCTCGGGCAAGGCCTGCTACCAACCGGTTTCGTCGTGGAAAGTTAGCAGCAATAGGCGGAGCACCCAACATAAACTCGGATAGCAAAAGCCCCCCTTGCGCCACAATATCTTGCGCGAGGCTTGCGTGTGCACGAGGATAGATGGTGTCAATGCCCGTGCCAAGTACTGCAATCGTGGAGGCGGCCGCGGGCCCTGCTTGAAGTGCGCCGCGATGCGCCGCACCGTCGATCCCGCAAGCGAGGCCGCTGATGATGCACCAGCCTCGTTTGGCCAAGTCTTGCGCGAAGGCGTGAGCGTTTGCTAACCCGTCAGCGGAGGGGTGGCGTGTGCCAACGATCGCCAGCGCATCTGCCGTGAGTCGTTCGAGGTTTCCGCGTGCGTAGAGGACAATGGGTGCATCTTCGTTATGACGCAGCACCGCTGGGTAGGCGTCTTGATCTGGCGTTAAGAGGGCGTGTCCGACGAACGAAGACCACTTCAGTGCGGTCTCGATAGTCGTCAGCAAATCAGGGGTGGGCGGGCGGCAGAGCTGTGTGGCCCGTGCTCTTGGTACGATGGCGCTGAGTATGTCTGGCGTACTGCGATAGAGAGCGGCCGGATCTGGAAAGCGGCGCAGCAGTCTATTGGCGAGAATTGGACCGATGCCGGGCTCCAAACTTAGTCTTAACCAAGCGTGCCGTTGTGTTGAAATGTCTAAATCATGCATCCCCGTAAGTTTGACATGACGCCAAGCAGGCCAGCAGAGCAGTGGGGCGGGTTTGTCCAGCCTGCTTTTGGCTATTGCTAGGATTTAAAAGAGCTATTAGAAAACGCCGGATTATTAAATTAAAATCAAGTTGTAAGCGATGTTTACCTAAAAACAAAACAATTCATCAAACCAATCTATGGCACTACTGACTATCCTGCATTACCCCGACAAGCGCTTGCGTAAAATCGCCAAGCCGGTCGCTGTCGTGGACGATCGCATACACAAGCTCGTCGCCGATATGGCTCAGACCATGTACGACGCGCCTGGCGTCGGTTTAGCGGCGACGCAGGTGGACGTACACGAACGCGTGGTTGTCATCGATGTCAGCGAAGAAAAAAATGATCTCCGCGTATTGATTAACCCAGAGATTCTTGCTTGTAGTGAGGATCAGAACACCTACGAAGAGGGTTGTTTATCCGTCCCAGGCGTCTACGACGAGGTAGATCGACCCGCGCGTGTACGTGTGCGCGCACTGGACTTGGCAGGTAAACCCTACGAGTTTGACGCAGAGGGCTTATTGGCAGTCTGTGTGCAACACGAAATCGACCATCTCAACGGTAAAGTTTTTGTGCAACATCTTTCGACGCTTAAGCAGACGCGACTCAAGGCGCGCTTGCGCAAAGAGCAGCGCGAGCTAGAGCGCGTATAGGCGACCATGTTTCATCCTGAAGTTCTTGGCTATATCGCCGCATTTTTAACAACGGCGGCTTTTTTCCCCCAAACGATCAAAACGATTCGTACACGGGATACAAAATCTATTTCGCTCGCGATGTACGTGCTGTTCACGTCCGGGATCGCACTTTGGCTCTGGTATGGATGGTTAGTCGATTCAATGCCGCTGATCTTTGCAAACACGATTACTTTTGTG
>JBILHV010000267.1:0-3342 GCA_044350305.1 Burkholderiaceae bacterium | reverse complement strand
TTTTCTACCACCAGCAGAGCTCGGCACGATCCAGCAGATTATTTATGGACTCGCCATGATGTTGCTCATGATGTTCCGCCCAGGAGGATTAGTGGGCGGACGCAGCCGGGAGAAATCAGCATGACGACAGCCGCCGCGCAAGAAATTCTGCTTGAAATTCGTAACGTCAATAAGAATTTTGGTGGGCTGCAAGCCATTTCAGACGTCACGCTCGACCTTCCTGCAGGCGTCATTACGACGCTTGTTGGACCCAATGGCGCAGGGAAAACGACCCTGTTTAATCTGATCACCGGACACCTCGTTCCTTCAAGCGGCACAGTGCACTGGCTGGGCAAACCCCTCAAGGGCATAGAACCTTGGCGAATCGCCCGCATGGGTATCGCACGCACCTTTCAAGACTTACGCCTCTTTAGCCAAATGACGGTGCAAGAGAACATCATGACGGTGATGGAGCGCAGCAGCTGGCTGTGGCAAGGCGGTCGTCAAGCAGCAGAAAAGCGCGTCAATGAGATTCTGGATGAAACGCAACTCACCGAGAAGCGTGCTGAACGTGCAGTCGATCTGGCCTATGCGGAACGTAAGTTTCTTAGCCTGGCGCGCATTATGGCAAGCGAGGCGAAGCTTTGGTTACTCGACGAACCCGCTTCTGGGCTAGATCCAAGATCTTTCGATCGTTTTGTTGCTCTATTACGCGACTACGCAAAGCGCGGTATCACCATCTGCATCATCGAACATAATTTGGATATTGTGATCAAGCTATCGGACCGCGTGGCGTTCCTGGATCAAGGAAAACTATTAGCCCAGGGTAGCTCGCAAGACATCCTGAAGGATCCCCATCTAGCGGCGATTTATTTTGGAGACCGCTCATGAGTCAAACTAACTTTCTTGAGGCTAGAAACCTGAAGGTGGGTTATGGCGGCAGACCCGTACTCGAAAATTTTAGCGTTGCCTTGGGCCATAACGAAGTCCTGTGTTTGATTGGGCACAATGGCGCTGGCAAGTCGACCCTACTCAAAGCCCTTTTCGGTTTAGTGCCGTTAAACCATGGGACTATTTTGCTCGAAGGACAAACCATCGAGCGGCCAGACCCACGCGGAATGAATGCTGCCGGGATCGCACTCGTACCAGAAGGTCGTGGCGTATTCCCAGGACTGACCGTCGCGGAGATTATGCGATTAGGTTTTTGGGCAAATGCTATCCCCCCCGGCGAGCAAGCGGCGCGACTGGACTGGGTCATGGATGTTCTGCCGATGATCAAGAAGTTTTATCAGCAGCGCGCAGGCACGCTCTCCGGAGGACAACAACAAATGGTCTCGCTCGGGCGCGCCCTTCTCAGTCAACCACGTTGTCTGCTGCTCGACGAGCCCTCGATTGGCCTGGCACCGAAACTGTTTCAAGACCTCGTGGGTCCGATCCGCGCGCTACAACAAGAACGCAAGATGTCTATCTTGATTGTCGAACAGAACGTACGTGAAGCGCTCAAGATATCTGATCGGGTGATCGTCATGAAATCTGGAGAGATCATCCGAGAAGGAACTCCCGAGGCGTTCAGCAACAACACCGAGCTCATGGAACTGTATTGAGATGCTCGCTGTCGGCACGCTTGACTCGCTCTACCAGAATCATCTTGAACAGTTCCCTGAACGCAGTATTCTGATTCAAGACGGACGTGCACTGAGCTACAGTGCGTTTAACAACCAAGTTTCCCTGACTCGCTCTTGGCTTTCTGCTCAAGGGGTCAAGAGCGGCGATCGTGTCGCAGTATGGGTGGTCAACCGCTCCGAGTGGCTCGTGCTGTTTTTTGCGCTTGCGCAACTGAATGCCACACTCGTGGCAGTCAACACAAAATATCGTAGCCACGAACTGCAGTACATCCTGAGCAATTCACAGGTATCGATACTCGTCCTACAGCTTAATTTTCGAAAGATTGATTTTGCCCAAGTTATCCAAGGGGTAGATGGAAAGGCTCTGCCCTTTCTTGAAAAAATCATCATGTTGGATGCCCAGAGCGACGCACCGATGCAGCTCCTTGATAAACCGGTCATCGCGTTTGATATACCGCTCGTCAAGACGTCTCCCAACACAAAGATAACGTCTAACCCAGTTCACGCAAACGCGAACCCTGATGCGCTCGCTGCGTTCTTTACAACCTCTGGAACCACCAGAGGCCCTAAACTCGTGATGCATACTCAGCGCACGCTGACTGAACATGCAAACGACGTTGCGCAAGGCTACAATTTTGCCGGCTCAGACAATCGCCTACTCTGTGCGTTACCGTTCTGTGGTGTCTTTGGTCTGAATAGCGCATTAGCTGCGATTGCCGCGGGTATGCCGCTCGTACTGATGGATTTTTTTGATGCCGCCAGTGCGAGCTCGCTCATCCAGTCAGAGCGCGTCACGCATGTTTTTGGTAGCGACGAGATGCTACGAAGACTCATCGAACATGTCGATCAGCAAGCGATTGAGCGCTCCGAGCCGTGTGACATTCCCTTTCCCGCCCTAAGCCTGTTCGGTTTCGCCTCGTTCAGTCCGCGTTTTATTGAGTTAGCACGCGCACTCACGGCAAGAGGATTTCCACTGCGTGGCTTGTATGGTTCGAGTGAAGTGCACGCCTTGTTTTCAATACAACGTCCAGACCTACCCCTGGAAGATCGGGCTTTGGGAGGCGGCATGCCCGCAGCGAACCCAAGGGCCCGCGTCCGCGTCAAGGACCCCGATACAGGTCAATTATGTTCGCCCTACACGCCTGGTGAAATAGAAATATTCTCACCTACGTTGTTTAAAGGCTATTTCAATAACGACGAAGCGACCGCCAGCGCTTTCACTACAGACGGGTATTTCAAAACAGGCGATCTCGGCTATATGCGTGATGACGCAAGCTTTGTCTATCTGTCTCGGATGGGCGATACCATGAGGCTTGGTGGATTTTTAGTTGACCCCACCGAGATCGAGCACGTATTAGCCGAGCAACCAGAAGTCGACAGTGCGCAAGTGGTGGGGATTGAAATCAATGGACAGCTCAGGCCTGTTGCCTTTGCCACACCCAAACGAGATCAACCGGCACCCGATGCAGAAAAAATACGTGCACGGTTAGCCACAACACTCGCGGCGTTTAAAGTGCCGGTACACCTTTGGTTTATCGATGCGTTCCCCGCAACACAAAGCGCCAATGGCTTGAAGTTTCAGCGCGTGAAACTTCGAGACATGGCGCTTGCGCGTTTACGCAGTGACGACGGGAATGCCGGCGATCTTGGCTGACCACTCTTTTGGACCAGTGGTGTGAACGGATGTACCTGTTGAGTCAACCGCGACCGTAACCGGCATGTCCACAACATCAAACTC
>JBILHV010000266.1:0-3345 GCA_044350305.1 Burkholderiaceae bacterium | reverse complement strand
CCACCCCTGGGCGGTTGACGTAAGCAGCGGTGTGGAGTCAAGCCCCGGCATCAAGTCTGCGGACAAAATGTTGGAATTTGTCTCTGCTGTCGGTAAAGCGCGTTTGAAGATAGCCTTTTGACAGGCGGGCTGCTAAACCGATATAATCGTTGTCTTTACAGGCGGTTAGCTCAGCTGGTTAGAGCGCCACGTTGACATCGTGGAGGTCGTTGGTTCGATTCCAATACCGCCTACCAATTTTGGCCCGTAGCTGGTTGGCTGCAGGTATATGCAGGTGCAAAACAGCGGCTTAGGGCCGCTATTTTTTTGTTCACAGGATTGCTGATGGTCACGATCACACTGCCAGACGGTTCCCAGCGCCAATATCCGGGGCCAGTTACTGTCGCCGAGGTTGCCCAGTCTATCGGGGCGGGGTTGGCGCGTGCGGCGCTTGGTGGTCGTCTCTCTGCTGGGGACAAGGCCACGCTTGTTGATAGCACCCATCGCATTGATCGTGATGCACAGCTCGCGATCATTACTGCGAAAGATCCCGAAGGCCTAGACTTAATCCGGCACTCCACCGCACACTTGCTAGCCTATGCGGTGAAGGCACTGTTTCCTGACGCGCAAGTGACGATCGGCCCCGTCATTGAGAACGGCTTTTATTACGACTTTTCCTATAAGCGCCCGTTTACGCCGGACGACCTGAGCGCCATTGAAAAGAAAATGTCGGAACTGGTAAAAAAGGATGAGGTTGTTTCGCGTGAAGAATGGAGCCGCGACGATGCCGTCGCGCACTTCAAAAAGATCGGTGAGCACTACAAGGCTGAAATCATCGGGGCGATTCCCGGCAATGAGCCTATCAGTTTGTACCGAGAAGGCGAATTTTTAGACCTGTGCCGCGGCCCACATGTACCGAGTACCGGTAAGCTGAAGGTGTTTAAACTGATGAAAGTCGCCGGAGCCTATTGGCGCGGTGACAGCAATAACGAGATGCTGCAGCGGATCTACGGCACAGCGTGGGCGACAAAGGAAGAGCAGGATGCTTACTTGCATATGCTCGAAGAGGCTGAGCGTCGCGACCACCGTAAGATCGGGCGTGATCTTGATTTGTTCCACTTCCAAGAAGAAGGGCCAGGGCTGATTTTTTGGCATCCAAAGGGATGGGCGATTTGGCAACAGGTCGAGCAATACATGCGTGCGGTGTATCGCGACAACGGCTACCAAGAGGTCAAGGCGCCGCAGATTTTGGATATCTCGCTTTGGAAGAAAACTGGCCACTGGGATAACTATCGCGAGAACATGTTTACGACTGAGTCCGAGAATCGTGTTTATGGACTCAAGCCCATGAACTGTCCCGGGCATGTCCAGATATTCAATTCAGGATTGCATTCTTACCGTGATCTTCCACTACGGTATGGTGAATTCGGTCAATGCCACCGTAACGAGCCTTCCGGTTCTTTGCACGGAATGATGCGCGTGCGCGGCTTTACGCAAGACGATGGACATATTTTTTGCACGGAAGATCAATTACAGGACGAATGCGCAGACTTTACTGCGTTGCTTCAAAAAGTCTATGCCGACTTTGGCTTTCACGAAGTGCTCTACAAGGTAGCCACGCGCCCAGAGAAGCGCATTGGTAGCGATGAGGTTTGGGATAAGGCTGAGACAGCCCTGATGGAAAGCCTTCGCCGCACGGGCTGCGCGTTCGAAGTTTCGCCAGGCGAGGGCGCGTTTTATGGCCCCAAGATCGAGTACACACTCAAAGACGCCATCGGGCGGCACTGGCAATGTGGAACTATTCAAGTTGACTTCTCTATGCCGCAGCGCCTCGGGGCTGAGTTCGTAGACGCCTCCGATCAGCGCCGTGCGCCAGTCATGCTGCACCGGGCAATCTTGGGCTCTTTTGAGCGTTTCATCGGCATGCTGATCGAAAACCACTCTGGCGCGATGCCCGCCTGGCTGGCCCCGGTACAAGCCGTCATTTGCTGTATTTCGGAGCCAACAGCAGAATATGCGGCAGAAATAGCACAATCCCTGAAGAAACAAGGCTTTAGAGTAGAATCTGATTTACGTAGTGAGAAGATTAACTATAAAATCAGAGAGCACAGTTTGCAGAAAGTCCCCTATATTTTGGTCGTTGGCGACAAAGAGCGTCAGGCCGGGGCTGTCGCTGTGCGAGGACGAGGTGGAGTCGAGCTTGGCGTCATGCCTGTGGCTCAGTTTTCTGCCTTATTGTCTGAAGACGTGGCCTTGCGCCGCATTTCCGGTTCGACTGCAACGCAGCCGGCCTAACCACTAGGAGTCGTCAACATCGCAACAGAAAAACCCCATCGCATTAACGGTGAAATCCGAGTTCCCGAAGTGCGCTTGCTTGGAATCGAAGGTGAACAACTCGGTATCGTGAAAATACTCGACGCCATCCGTATGGCTGAAGAAAGCGAAATCGATCTGGTTGAGATCGCGCCAAACGCAGAGCCGCCCGTGTGCCGCCTGATGGATTATGGCAAGTTCAAGTACCAAGAGCAGAAGCGCCTAGCTGAGGCTCGCGCTAAACAAAAAATTATTCAGGTTAAAGAAGTGAAGTTTCGCCCAGCCACCGATGAAGGTGATTACCAGGTGAAGCTCCGCAACCTCAAGCGCTTTCTTGATGAGGGCGATAAGGCAAAGGTCACCTTGCGTTTCCGTGGTCGCGAGATGGCTCACCAAGAGCTCGGTATGCGCGTACTTGAGCGTGTGCGTGACGATTTGACGGACATGGCAGTCGTTGAGGCAATGCCAAAACTCGAAGGCCGCCAAATGGTGATGGTGCTTGCACCGCGCAAAAAAGCGCCGGGTAAGACTGAAGCCACTGCATAGCCAATGCGCATCCTTTTCGTACTGGATCCGCTCGTCGCACTGAACGCCTATAAGGACAGTTCGGTTGCGATGATGCAGTCTCTTGTGGCTCGTGGTCACACGCTGTGTGTGGCTATGCAGGGAGATCTCTTTATCCAGAATGGAGTAGTACATGCCAGCGCTGTGACGATCGAACTCGTAGCCGGTGCAGACTTGCATGCGCGTGCGTGGTGGGTAGAAACGATTGCAGCGGTGGACACGCCCTTGCAAGCATTCGGCGCTGTATTGATGCGCAAGGATCCCCCGTTTGACATGGAGTATGTCTATGCCACGCATATGCTTGAGTATGCGCAAACGCAAGGCGCCAAGGTGTTCAATAGCGGTGCGGCCATTCGGAATCATCCCGAGAAGCTTGCGATCACAGAGTTTGCTGAGTTCACAGCCCCGACACTGGTGAGCCGTGATATGGCTCGCATCAAAGCGTTTCACGCTGAACATCGTGATGTGATTGTCAAGCCGCTTGATGGG
>JBILHV010000265.1:0-3351 GCA_044350305.1 Burkholderiaceae bacterium | reverse complement strand
CCCACATCAACCGTGATGCTCTTGCCCCGGCCCACTGTCGTCTGGAACTTGATCGATTTCTTTTCACCCACACCAGCTGGAAAAAATTGCGACTCAACGTTGGTGTCCGACACAGTGCTCTGCACGACCGCAGGTGCCAAGTTCGCACCAATCTGCCTCAGGAACTCCACCGCCATCAAGGCATGGCCTAAGGCACTGGGATGGATACGATCAGGAATCAACTTGACATCAGGCGAGGCAGCCGTCAGTGCAAGTGCCTTCTTGAGTGGCTGTTGCCATTGCACCTTTAAAACATCTACCCCCACAGCGTGTGCCTGCATGGCAGACACAAGTTGTTCCAGTTGGTTTTGTCGATCAATCAACTTAGAGGGAGAGGCCACCCCTGCGATATTGGCAGGACTAGGTTCAACCCAAATAATCCGCTTGACGCCACCTTCTCGTAAGCGCGCAATGATCCTTTGGATATTCTTGACAAACGCGGCGTGCGGGCTATTGGGAGGATAGGCAGCATCATTCATCCCAAAGTTAATCACGACAACGGTGGGGCGATGTACGAGCACATCACGATCTAAGCGATTAAGACCGTCCCACGCCGTATGTCCACCGATCCCTGCATTGATAAAAGTCAGATCTAAGTCAGGGCGCCGCAACAAGAAAAACGTTTCGATATAGCGTCCATATGTATAAGCCGCTGTAATACTGTCGCCTAGCCAAACAATGCGGTCGCCATGCTTAAACGCTAACGGAGCGGTTTGTGCTGACGCGTAGGACAGCGGAAGGAACGCCAGCACACATACGGCAGCGAGCAGATGCAGTTTCTCCACAATCCAGACAAAAAATTGTCTGCGAATCTGACTAGCACTACCCGCGCGAGACTGCTTCATATGTAGCTCCTAGACCATCAAAGGGTCATTGGCTTGGTGCAGTGGTAGCGGCCGCGGCCGCTGCCGCCTCTTGCTGTGTGATGCGTCGCTTTTCGGCTTCGGTCTGCCACGCGGTACTCGTACCACGCGCCACCTGACGCATACGCTCTTGATGTGCGCCAGAGTTCGCAGTAATCGTCGCATTCACGAAAACCAAATCCGTCACTCCAAATGTCTTCACAATGTCTTGAATATTGCGAAACACATAGCGGTAATCGATCACCACGACTTTATCAAAGTGTGGCAACAAATACGGTGCGAAAGCATTACCGTAAGAGTTTTTCACAACCAGTGCCGTTCTTCCGGTGCCAGCATTGGTCGTACCCACAAGCAGCGGTACGTCGCCACCAAGAAATACGATATATCCCCGACTCTTTTCAGCAAAGAACTCGTGCGGCGCCGGAGTTTTTTGCTCTGGACCGACATACTGTGTGCTCTTGACTGAAACTGTCGTGGGCACATAATAGTCAGATACTTTATCAGCCTGTCTCAGCTCAGGGGCTTGTGTCAGGCTCCAAAAAGAACCTGCGACGCCCGCAACAGATCGCTTATCAAACGCGGACAACTCCAGCGGTGTGATGCCCATGACATTTGCCCAAGCGCGATAGGCGTAATACGCACCCAACCCAGTCCAATGATGATCCGACTTAAAGAACATCGGCTCGGACGTATGGTTTTGCATGACATTGATCACGTCTGCAAAACGAACCTCGGGAGCCAGCGCTGCTTTCATCGCTTCCAGATTACGGGCTTCAGACGTCGTGCGTGCACGCGCCGCAGGCGGTAGATAAAAATGGCTACTAGTTGAAGTAACCACCACGCTGACACTCTGCATGTCATGCGGTTTTGCGACCAAGTCTACCCATGTATTCACCGCATTCGCGTAGCCCTGGGCGGCCTTGTCCGTCCCTCCGAACATGAATAATGCCTGCCCCTCATGCAGGAGCACCCCACCCACCACATTCAACGGTTTAGTACCCGTTGCAGCCGGCACAGGTGGACTCGGTTCCACTGCCTTATGTGTTGGCTTTGGCTCAGGTTTAGGCTCAGGTTTAGGCTCAGGTTTAGGTTCAGGTTTAGGCTCAGGTTTAGGTTCAGTATCGTTTTCTAAGGTTCGGGTTACCGCTTCACTGGGCAAGGCTTGCGCAACAGTGTCGGGCCGCGTCAGCTCTAAAGCAGACCGAGATGTATCCTTCCTCACAGGCGCCGGCGTGACGTCGGAGCGCTCGGAAACCTCCGATACTCCGCTAGGATCACGATCGAGACCTGGCGTAACCAACGCGATCTCTGTGTCGACAGCATCCTCTTTCGTCGGGTTCTCCTGCACGAAAGATGCTTGAGGCTTAGCCCAGCTATTGACGTCCTCAAACCCTGCTTCACCACCTTTAACCTGAACGACTCGACCATCCAAAATCAAACCGCGGTTTGTCTTTACAAAGGAAGCAATTTCGGTAAAGATTTCGCGCAGCGGAAAGTGATCAGCCACGTATAACTCGACAGCACGGGCAAAGCTGCCGTCGAGCACACTGGCTTGCGTCAGATCCGGCCAGACAGCTAAGCGACGATTCTCTGTCGTAGATACTGTTTGCCGTGATTTATATTCGGCAATAAAAATAATGCCTAGCCCCGTCAGCAATAAACAAATGAGGATGCCGTGCGCGATTCGTGTCCATCGACTCGCGTAGGGAATCTGACCGCTAGAGTCTTGGGTGGATTGATTCATCAAAAACGGAAGTATAAAAACGGGTTATAGCTCTGCCCGACAAGTAGAGCCGTGCACGACAGCAACAAGACGACATCTAAGCCTAGCGTCACAATCGGCCGCCAACTTGCCGCCGAACGCACGACACTCACGCGCAGCGCATGCGCAGCCAGCCAAGGGGCGACAGGGGTACATGCCACCAGCGCGAGCGGTATCCACAGTGAGTGTGCCTGTAAATCAGAAAGCGTTTGCTCCCCCAACAAGGGAACCTCATCTAGCGCGAACAAAATTCGCAGAAATGTGGCTAACTGTTGCAAGTCGGTGAAATAAAACAGCCCCCAACCTAGGGTCACAATAAAAAGCAAATAGACATGACCGAATAGCGCGGGAAGCTTTTCAAGTAGTCGGCTCAAGAAGATACGTTCGATTGCAATCCACACCCCAAAATACAGCCCCCACAACATGAAGTTCCAACTGGCCCCATGCCAAAATCCCGTTAACGCCCACACGATGAATAGATTTCTAAACGGACGATGCTTTCGCCCGCCCAAAGGGATGTATACATAGTCTCGAAAGAAAGTGCTGAGCGATATATGCCAACGCCTCCAAAATTCTGTGACTGATTTCGAAATATAGGGGTAGTTAAAGTTCTCATGAAAATGAAAACCGAACATCATCCCCAGCCCAATCGCCATATCAGAGTAGGCAGAAAAGTCGAAATAGATT
>JBILHV010000033.1:0-10252 GCA_044350305.1 Burkholderiaceae bacterium | reverse complement strand
CAGGTAAAGCATGGCTACCAGGCCCGCAATGAGTAAGTCACCAGAGCGCCCGATGCGCGGGTTAACGGCGCCTAAAGGAATGGCGATTAAGGCGAGATTCAATGCAGCCATCGGTAACGCGAGGCGCCACATTAACTGACCGGAGGAGTTCGGAACGCGATCATTCATTAGCAAAGCGGTTGGGCGTGAACGGCGACTATTCAATGTGTCTTCGCGCGCTTTCTTCAGAGATGCCTCGCCGTCCTTGCTTTCTATGCGTGCGCCAAATGAATCGAATTCTGCGAGTCGTATCTCGGCAGTCCCAAGCTTAAAGTCATAGCGATGACCCTCGCCTAAGACAAGAAACTTGTCGCCGTTCGCTTCTAGGACGGTATCTGCTGAGTTTGAGGTAATTAAACTAAACCAGTCGGGGTCGATCAGTCGCATGAAGACTTGTCCCAACGGACCATCGGGTGTCGTAGGGCCTTCGACAAAAAATACGCGCGATCCTTTCTCTGTCTCAAGGAACTGACCTGGAGTCACTTTGGATAAGTCTGATCGTAGCTCGAAGCGGGCGCGGTATTCGCCAATCTGACGGTTCGCCCATGGCGTGCCGTATAGCGTTAAAAATGCAATCAGACAAGCGACAGGTATCGCAACTCGTAATATGGGGTTGATCCAGTTAAGCAGAGACAGGCCGCTCGAGAACCAAACCACCATTTCAGATTCGCGGTAGTTACGCGTCACTGTGGTGAGGACGCCAATAAAGAGCGAAACTGCCAAGATAATCGGCAAAGCGGCAATAGTTGTAAGGGCCGCGAGTCCTATCACAACGTCTGCACCAATCCGCCCAGCGGCAGCTTCGCCTAAGAGCTTGACTAGGACGACGCTCAGCCAGATCACAATAAGGGTCGAAAGCACGACACTCGTGTGATTGGTGACTTCGGAGACAACAGAGCGTTTGAATAAGGACATTAGGCTTCGCGCGTCAGAGCAAAAACGGGTGCTAGCCTAGGAACGCCAAGCTAACGAAGAGAATTTAGCACAATGTGTCCCGTTGACCCGCTATGTCGTCTATGCATTCGGTAACTTATTAATATGTTCGATCATGCGTTTGCGCATGGCTTCGTCCGGCAGCTTGCCAATCCCTCCGCCGATATTGTCTGCCATATTTGCGACACGGCTTGTGGCCGGAGTGATGCAGGTGACCGTCGGATGGCTCGCGACGAATTTGAGAAAGAACTGCGCCCAGGTTGTTGCGTCAAATTCCTTTGCCCATTCAGGTACTTGCTGTCCTTTGACACGCGCCCAAAGGCGCGCCCGACCGAAGGGGGCGTAGACGAGCACGGCGATACCGCGCTCTTTGGCAAGAGGCAAAATAGTTTTTTCCGCGAACAGGTCATCAATCGCGTAGTTCGTGCCGATGAAATCCACTTGCTGTGTGCGCATGGTTTCAATGAGTTCAGCGTACTGATTTTCAAAAGTTGTAGTGATGCCGATATAACGTACACGACCTTGTTGCTTAGCTTCACGCAAGATTGGCAGTTGGGTGGCGATATCACCCATATTATGGACTTGGATGAGGTCAATGACAGGGCGATCAATCCGTTTGAATGAGGCTTCAAGTTGCTTGCGTGCAGCGTCGACGTCTGCTTTGCCACCTCGTGCTGCGACATTTAACTTGGTCGCCCAGAATAGTTTTTTGTTGATACCCAATTCTTGCGCGATTTTGCCGGCAACTTCTTCGGATGCGCCATAGCTCGGTGCTGTGTCAAATAGTCTGCCGCCTAGCTCGGTCATTTTGGCGAGCACTGCTTTGAGGGCATCGTGATCTTCTGTGCGCGCAACTTGCGCGAAGGTGGCGGAGCTACCTAGGCCGATGATGGGCAAGCGTTCACCGCTTGTCGGGATGGCGCGCGTGATCAGTTGACCCGTGCCGGACTGGTTTTGTGCCCACGCGTGAGGAAGTACGGCGGTGCCAGCGGCAGCCAGAGCGGTTTGTAGCAAGGTACGTCGGTTCATCATGTGTAGCTCCTGCGTAAAATAAAAAAATGATCTGTGTTGTGAATGAAACTTATCGTGAACGATTTTTTGGCGTGGTTCCCAGCCATATGCCCAGCACCATCCAAAGCGCCGCAAGCGGTATGGCAAACCAGGCCAATCCAGCAAGCCCCATACCCAAGCCTTTTAATAAGCCTTCCGTTTGTGCACCCAGTGCGTCGCCGCCGCGGTAAACAAACGTATCGATAAACGCTTTCGCTTTGTAGCGATCTTCTCTCGCGGCATGCGTAAACAGCGTCTCACGTGCTGGGCGCATGACACCCCGCTGTACCGCTTTGAAGCTGGCCTCTGCGGCAATGAGCGCGGCAAGCGAGCCAACAACCGCTAGTCCAATAAAACCAAAGGCCACGGTCAAAGGCAGGAGTGCCATGGTGAAGGCAATGCCAAAACGTTTGATTAGATGGCTGGTCAGGAAGCCTTGCAAGACAAAGGTTGCCACTTGGGTATAGAAATCGATGCGGGCGAAGGTTTCGGTACGTGTGTCGGTATCGAGCGCTAAGGCGGCCACCATTTGTAGTCGCGTAAAGTAGAGCAGGGTCGCGACCACTGCAAGAATCAATACGTACGCCGAGATTCCAAGCAAGAAGGGGGAACGTAGCACGGCGCCGAAACCTGCCCAGGCATTACCGCCGATTGGCTGTTCTACCTCTTGCTTGGTCGAAGCTTCCGATTCCCCATCTTTATCGCTGAAAGGAGCAGACCTGCACAGCGTTGACATCCACCAGGCACAAAGCGTCGCCAAAACAAGAAAACCGGCTGCCACGAGCAGTAGGGTCGCGGTGCCATAGGGTTTGGCAAGCTGACTGGCGAGCCAGGGTCCGAACATGGCACCGAGTGTGCCACCCAGTGAAATCGCACCAAACAGCCGTTCGCTTTGGTCCTTGGTGAAGCTGTCGGTCATCAGTGCCCAAAACAACATGGTCGCAAATAGATTGAAGACACTGAACCAGACATAAAAAACTTGGCCGCTTATTTGACCAACGTGGGTAGGACTAAAGACCAGCAATACATAAAATCCAACCAGACCGATGGCGAAAAAAACATAAGTGGTGGAAATAAACACTTGGCGTTTGAAACGGCTCACGAGCCAGCCAAATATTGGGTTCACTAATAGGGTGACGAGTAGTGTGCCAAAGAAGAGCCAGCGAATTGCTTCGATTCCACGCTGCATGCCTAGCGCTTCGCGTGCGGGTCGCACGACCATCAGTGCGCTGAGTACAAAAAAGAAAAAAAGCCCAGCGACGAGTGTGCGAGAGAGTTCCTCGCGGCGCACATTGGTGAAGGTTTGCAAAAGTGAGGTCATGCGATCGCGTGGACGGTCAAATTGGTGGCGTGGTGGGGCATTCGGGTCGAGTCGATATTACCGACTTACATTAGAAGGTGCGAGAGGTTCTTGGATAAGTCCCAAGAACAAAGCAGGGCTTAGTGCCTACCAGGTCGGTTGGTGAAACCCGTAAAATCTCAACATCTAACAGAGAGGTCCGTCTTGCCCTTAGCTCCTACCGTTGAACGTGAAGAAATCCATACTAGGCACATTACGATGCGTGCCTACCGCCGAGCAGATGGTTTGTACGACATCGAGGGGCGCGTTGAGGATTCCAAGCCCGTCCCCTTCATGGCGCCGCTAGCGACGGCTGAAAAGCCGGCCGGTGAGCACATCCACGATATCTGGGTCCGCTTGGTGATTGATGATGAGTTTCTGATTCACGATGTCGCGGCGTCGTCCGATGCCACGCCTTTTGGTGTGTGTAAAGAGGCACCCGCGACCCTCATGAAGTTGAAAGGTGAACGGATTGGTGCGGGCTGGAACAAGATCGTTCGTGGTCATCTGAAAGGTGCCGCAGGGTGCACGCACATGATGGAATTACTTGGGCCTCTCGCTACGGCTGCCTACCAAGCCTTGTGGCCCTTCATCCGTTCGCGTCCCGACCCCGTCGATGCGAATGGCCGTCCGTTAAAGGTAAACAGCTGTTACGCCTACGCGAGCCATACCCACGTTATTAAGCAGATGTGGCCACAGCATTACACAGGTCCAGACAAGAGTTAATCCTCTTTGACGACTTGCGCGCGCGGGTAAAGTGAGCGCATCACTTCCGGTTCACAGACATTGGAGTGGCGATTCATGACGGCCGACGCGGCGCTTGCGAGCCCATATGCTACGCAGCGGTCAAGCGGTTCACCCTTGTGCATGGCCCAAACAAAGCCTCCAACAAAGTTATCTCCGGCTCCAACGGTTGTGACGACTTCTACTGGAATCGCCTGCGCCCGAAAGGTTTGTGACGACGTGACGACTAATGCCCCAGCGTCTCCCAGGGATAGCGCGACGATTTCGGCCTGTCCAGACTGAACAATCGCACGTGCAGCCGCCCGCCATTGTGCATCGGTCTCGAGTGATTGCCCTGTTAATTCCTCTAGTTCACGCAAACTTGGTTTGACGAGATAGACGCCGGTCTCGAGTGCAAGCTTAAGCGGAGCACCCGAGCTATCGAGCACGAGTCGAGCGCCCTTGCTTTTTATGGCGACAGCGAGCGTTGCAAAAAAATGATCAGGCATACCGCGCGGCAGACTGCCACTGGCAACGACCGTATCCCCAGCTTGTGCCAGTGTGAGGATGGCGTCGAGGCAGGACTGCCACTCTGGCTCAGTCAGTGTGGGTCCAGGCAAGATAAAACGAAAATCTTTACCGGTTGTTGTTTCGTGGACTGAAAACGCTTCGCGGGTCTCACCCAAGGTCTGGATGGCGTGGCTGCGAATGCCCTCGGCATTCAATGCTTGCATGAGTAGTTGGCCGGTCACGCCACCCGCGGGATAAACGGCTGTGCACGCGTCGGGAGAGTCTGGATTCAGCACAGAGAGCACTCGGGCGACATTGATACCGCCTCCACCTGGCTGGATTTTTGCTGCTGCGCAGCGTAATTTGTCGGTGTGTACGACTTTGTCGATCGAAGTCGAAACATCGAGCGCTGGATTCATCGTGAGTGTGAAGACTTTGCTCATAGCGCAGGCGAATCCCTCGGAGTAAGTCCTTCGATTATCGCTCAATCTGCCCAAGCTATACTCGAACCCATGTGTAAAAAGAGACGGTTCAGGTCTCTGCTTAGAAAACCGGAGAATTGAGATGCGATCCCTTCTATTTGTGCCTGCAGATAGTTCGCGCAAGCTTGAGAAGTCTTTGCAAAGCGGCGCAGATGTTTTGATCTTCGATCTTGAGGACGCCGTCTCGATGGCGCGCAAACAAGACGGTCGTGAGGAGCTGGTTAAGTTTTTGACACACACCAAGCAAAGCAAGATTGCAACGCCAAAGCTCTATGTTCGCGTGAATGCTCTCAGTACAGGCATGACGCTTGCGGATCTTGCAGCGGTCATGCCCTGTCGGCCCGACGGCGTTGTGTTGCCTAAAGCGAGTGGCGCCAAAGACCTTGCCTTGCTCTCAGCGTATCTTGAGACGTTCGAGCACTTGTATCCACAGGGTAGTGAGTTGACCTCAATCATCGCAATCGTGACAGAGAACGCCGAGTCTCTGGCGGGCTTGAATGAATATCGGAACGCGACGCCGCGCCTAGCGGGCATGATGTGGGGTGCTGAAGATTTGTCGGGTGATATCGGTGCACTAACAAACAAGGAAGAGGATGGCTCGGGCGAATGGACCTCCCCTTTTAATTTAGTACGCTCGCTTTGTCTGTTTGCTGCGACCGCTGCCGGTGTGCCTGCCATCGACACGGTGCCGACGGTGATTAATGATGCTGAAGCGCTTACTCGCGAAACGCGTCGCGCCTACCGTGATGGGTTCTCTGCCAAGGCCGCGATTCATCCCGGCCAAGTGCCGGTGATTAATCGGGCGATGACGCCTGATGCGGCCACGCAGGACTGGGCGCAAAAAGTAGTGGCTGCGTTTGCAAGTAGTGGCAAGGTTGGTGTGGCGACGTTAGACGGAAAAATGTTAGATATGCCGCATCTGCGATTAGCTAAAAAAATTATCGCTGCAGCACAACTGGCGTAAGGGACATGATGACAGTTCAAGAGGTTATTAAATAATGAGTGGGCCACTGAAAGGTATACGCGTCGTTGATATGACCGCGATATTGATGGGCCCGTACGCGGCTCAGCTATTGGGTGATATGGGGGCGGATGTTATTAAAGTTGAGTCGCCTTCAGGCGATATGGTCCGCGACGTCGGGCCGATGCAGCATCCTCGGATGGGGTCGCTGTACTTGCATGTCAACCGTAGTAAGCGGGGCATGGTGCTGGATGTAAAGCAAGCGGACGGACTAGAAGCAATAAAAAAGCTCATCGTGACGGCGGATATTCTGCTCTATAACGTGCGTCCACAAGCGATGGCGCGGTTGGGACTCGGTTACGACGAAGTCAAAAAAATTAATCCACGCATTCTGTATGCGGGCACCTTCGGCTTTGGTCAAGACGGTCCGTATGGGCATAAGCCGGCCTTCGATGATTTGATTCAGGGGGCGATTGGTTTACCGTCGCTCATTAAACAGGCAGGTTCTGATGTGCCGCGCTATGTCCCATCTAATTTGGTGGATCGCACGGTTGGTTTGTATGCTGCAACGTCATTGTGTGCCGCGCTCTATCACCGTGAAAAGACGGGCTTGGGGCAGCGGATCGACATCCCGATGTTTGAGACGATGATTAGCCATCTGCTGAGTGACCACATTGGAGGACAAACTTTTGATCCGCCCAATGGTCCACCTGGCTACCCACGCTTGCTGGCCTCAGAGCGGCGCCCCTACAAAACGGCTGACGGCTACGTGTGCGCGGTGATTTATAACGATAAGCAATGGGCATCTTTTTTTAAGGCGATCGGAAAGTCCGAGATTTTTGAAACGGATGCAAGATTCAAGAATTTGAGCGTCCGTACGCAGCACATCAATGATTTACAGGGACTGGTTGCCAAGATCTTTGTGGAGCGCACGACTGAGGCGTGGCTCAAGCTCTTGGAGGTCGCGGACATCCCCACGATGCCTTTGCACACGCTTGAGACGATTTTTGATGATCCTCATTTGAATGCCATTGAGTTTTTTAAATGGAAGGAACATCCGACTGAAGGTCGTATTCGCATGGTGGACGTGCCGACGACTTGGACGGAGAGTCAGCCCGAACATGGACGTCACGCACCACGCTTAGGCGAACATAGTATTGAAGTGCTCCGTGAGCTTGGATATTCAGAACAAAAAATCGCCGACCTGGTGCGTCTGGGCGTCACGCTCATACCGGACTAAAAATAGCAGTTGAATAGCGCATTGATATTGAGGTGTAGTGATGGACTTTTCATTATCGCAAGAGCAAGAAACTATCCGTGAGGCGATCGCGAAGATATGCGAGCGCTTCGATGACCAGTATTGGCTTGAGAAAGACAAGCACGGCGGTTTTCCAGCGGATTTTCATCAAGCACTCGCCAAGGACGGTTGGTTAGGGATTTGTATTCCTGAGGTCTATGGTGGTTCAGGGCTTGGTATCACCGAAGCCGCCATCATGATGCAGACAATCAGTGAGTCTGGTGCAGGCATGAGCGGCGCCTCGGCAGTGCACATGAATATCTTTGGTTTGAATCCTGTCGTGCAGTTTGGGTCCGAAGAGCAAAAGAAACGTATGTTGCCGCCTCTGGTGGCAGGCACAGAGCGCGCGTGTTTTGCGGTCACTGAACCCAATACTGGCTTGAACACCACGCAGTTAAAGGTCAAAGCTGAGCGTGCCGGTGATCACTATGTGTTGAGCGGAACAAAGGTTTGGATTTCAACAGCGCAGGTTGCAGAGAAGATGTTGATCCTCGCGCGTACGACGCCGCTCGAGGAAGTAAAAAAACATACCGATGGATTGAGTTTGTTTTATACGGACTTTGATCGCAATTTTATTAAAGTCCATGAGATTGAAAAAATGGGTCGTAAGGCCGTTGATTCAAACGAACTCTTTATTGACGGCTTAAAAGTCCCCGTGGCTGATCGTATTGGTGAGGAGGGTAAAGGCTTTCAATACATCATGCATGGCATGAATGCCGAGCGCATCTTGATCGCTGCCGAAGGCGTTGGTTTGGGGAAAGTGGCACTCAAGCGTGCCACAAACTACGCAAAAGAGCGCGTGGTGTTTGATCGTCCAATCGGACAAAATCAAGGTATCCAACACCCGCTGGCAGCCTGCTGGATGGAGCTTGAGGCAGCCAACCTCATGGTGATGCAGGCGGCGACACTCTTCGATAAGGGTGAGGCGTGCGGTGCCCAAGCGAACGCTGCCAAATACTTGGCAGGTGAGGCGGGGTTCAATGCCTGTCAGACTGCGGTGATGACGCACGGTGGCTTCGGCTATGCCAAGGAATATCACGTTGAGCGCTATTTGCGTGAAGTCTTGATTACTCGCATCGCACCCGTCAGTCCGCAGTTAGTGTTGTGCTATATCGCCGAGCGCGTGCTTGGCTTGCCCAAGTCTTATTAGGAGAGTTCTATGGCCGGTCTGTATTTTGAAGAGTTTGAGGTGGGTCAGCTGTTTAAACATTCCATGACTCGCACGGTCACTGAGATGGACAATGTCCTGTTCTCGACCCTCACAATGAACCCCCAGCCCTTGCACTTAGATAAAGAGTTCGCCTCGAAGACAGAGTTTGGTCAGATCTTAGTCAACAGTTTGTTCACGCTTGGCCTAGTGATCGGCATCACGGTGGGTGAGACCACACTCGGTACGACAATAGCGAACCTAGGAATGACGGATACGCGCTTTCCGCACCCAGTCTTTTATGGCGACACGATTCGTGTGGAGACCACCATCGTATCCAAGCGCTTGAGTAAATCGCGTGGCGACGCGGGGATTGTGGAGTTTGAGCACCGTGGCATCAATCAACGCGATGAAATCGTTTGTATCTGTCGTCGTTCCGGCTTGATGAAGTGCCGACCCGCATGATCCAGCAACGTCCATCCGATGCCCGGATGGCAGTGATCGTGCTGTTGATTTGTTTCTTATTCAACATGCTTGGTCGCGGAGTAGGTGACGCGTATGTCACCTTTCTACTCCCGCTTGAGAAAGATTTTGGCTGGACGCGCTCTGAGCTTGCGAGTGTCTACTCCATCTACATGATCGCCAACGGATTGTCTGCACCTTTCATTGGCATGTTGTTTGATCGCCGTGGCCCGCGTTTTGTCTATTTGTTAGGTTTGCTCTGCTTGGGTATCGGGTACTTGCTCGCCGGTAACTTGACGCAGCTTTGGCAGTTTCATCTCTGTGTTGGTATCGCAGGTGGAATTGGGGTCGGTGCGTTAGGGATGGTTCCTTCAGCGAGTTTGATTAGTCGCTGGTTTCCTCACAACACGAGCACTGCAATTGGAATTGCGTACGCCGGCTTTGGTGCCGGGACGCTCGTCATTGTGCCTTTCGCCCAATATCTGAACGAGGTGATTGGTTGGCGTAACGCGTATTACACCTTAGGGGGGATTTTGATTGGGCTGTTGCCTTTGGTGTTGGCGTTGCCTTGGAAAGTCATTAGGGCTGGGCGACGGGTTGAATCAGAGGCTGCTGTGAAGCCGACTGATTCTGTTGTGCAGCCTCTCTCGACATCACTCTCAGAGTCGCCCTTGCGCGATGCGATCAAGACAACAGGCTTTTGGGCCTTGGCCCAAGCATTCTTTTTTACGTCGGTCGTCGTTTACACAGTGATTGTGCAGATTATTCCGTACCTGGTGAGTGTCGGCTTTTCAGCGCTTGAGGCAGCGAGCTCTTTCGGGATTGCCGGAATTCTATCGGTGCTAGGGGTGAGCTCTGCAGGCCGCCTATCGGATCGTTTTGGTGCGCGTTGGACCGCCACACTGTCCTTCACCTGGATTGGTTTATGCGCGTTGCTTGGGTTGATCTATTTCCCCTCCCAATGGTTACTGATGATCTTTGTTGTTTTTTTTGGGATTGCACAAGGAGCGCGAGGCCCGATCGTGTCGGGCTTGTGCACAAAGCTCTTCCCGCGTCATGGGCTAGCGACCATATACGGTGCTATTTACGCGTGTATGTCGCTAGGCGCAGCCGCCGGTGCAATGATCTCGGGGTTATTCTATGACTTCTCGGGCGGTTATAACGTCAGCATTATTTTTTCGATGATGAATGTGATTTTGGCGGTCTCACCGTTCTGGTATTCAAAACAATTGCGGCAGTTTGAGCGTAAATCGTTTGAGCGTAAATCTTAAGTGCTAGGTGCTTCCATGATGATCGATACACATTTAAA
>JBILHV010000264.1:0-3373 GCA_044350305.1 Burkholderiaceae bacterium | reverse complement strand
TTCCGTCCAGCGAAACAACTCTACGGGCATTGCATCCAAGACTTCATTGGCAACGATGCACCCCGCGAACTGTTCTGGAGAACGATCGAGCCATTGCACACGTGTGCCCCAGCGCGCGAGTCGTTCTTGTTGCCTGTGCTTAAGGTCTGCAGAGACCTCGAGGATGGCGTAGTTGGCGCTTATCCCTTGATCATCTAGCGATTGGAGAATGTCTTGCGCTAGGGCGCCACTGCCAGCCCCAAACTCAAGCACCTGCGAGGTATCGGTCTGGGTCAAGATCTGCGCGATTTGTCGGGCAAGGGTTTGACCAAACAAGGGCGTGAGCTGAGGGGCTGTGACAAAGTCTCCGCTTAAGTGTGTGGCGGCGTTTGTCTCGCTCTCTGCGAGTTTAGTGTTGCCTGCAGCGTAATAGCCTAGACCTGGTGCATACAGTACGTGATGCATCCATTGACTAAACGATAGCCAACCACCTGCTTCGGCAATGCGTTGATGCAAAAAAGCGCTGACGCGTTGGCTGTGGGCCATCGCATCAGCGCTTACCGAAATGGAAGGTTCGGCCTGCACTGCCAATCTTCCTTAACGTGTTGCTTAACGCTGCACTTTAACGGCGACCGCCGTCAAAGTTAAAGCCGCGACGTGCACCGGCTGCAGCGCGTGGCGCGCCTGGACGCGGAGCGCCTGCGCGAGCTGGGCCGTCGCCGCGAGGCGCGAAGGTTTTGCCACCTGGAGCGCCCGCACGTGGTGCGAACTCACGGCTTGGACGCGCTGACTTACCTGCGTAGGCAGGACGGTCAGACGGCGCACGATCTGCGCGTGGGCTGGCGTAAGGATTGTCGCTGCGTGGTGCGCGCTCGCTACTAAATGGCTTGTCGCCACGCGGTGCAAAAGCGGACTTGTCTCCACGAGGCGCGAAAGTACGCTCGCGATCGCCGCTGAAGGGGCGGTCACCACGTGGGGAGTCGCCGCGTGGAGCGAAAGCTGGCTTATCGCCGCGTGGGGCAAAGGCTGGACGATCACCGCGCGGTGCAAAGCTGCGTTCGCGGTCACCACTAAAAGGCTTGTCACCGCGAGGTGCATCACCCCGGTACCCTTCGGCTCTTGGTGCATAGGCCGGTTTGTCGCCACGCGCGGCGTAAGCAGGTTTGTCACCACGAGGTGCAAAAGCGCGCGGCTCACGTGCGCTATAGCGGTCGTTGCTGCCAGCGCTGCGGTCGTTGCTCCAGCGTCCACCTTTTTTGCCACCGGCACCGCGCGAAGCACCCTCAGGGCGTGCGCTTGGTGTGCGTTGTGGCTCGAGTCCGGCAATGACGTCGGATTGAATGGTGTAGCCAACAAAATGCTCGATACGGCGAACTTTGTGGCGCTCGCTGTGAACGGCTAAAGTGAAGGCCGAGCCGTCACGCCCTGCACGACCGGTACGGCCAGTGCGGTGAATATAGTCTTCGGGCTGCATCGGTAAATCGTAGTTGATGACGTGGCTGATGCCCTGAACGTCGATGCCGCGTGCGGCGACGTCGGTCGCGACTAATACGCGCACTCGTCCATCCTGAACCTCAGAAATCGTACGTGAGCGTTGACGCTGGTTCATGTCGCCATGAAGTGCCATGACTGAAAAACCTGAGTCGGCAAGGTGCTCGGCCAAGTCATCCGCGCCACGCTTGGTCGCCGTAAAGACAATCGCCTGATCCATTGAGGCATCGCGCAAGAGGTGATCGAGCAGGCGAAGTTTGTGACCGGAGTCGTCCGCATACAGCAGGCTCTGGGTGATGTTGGCATGGCGATCGGACTGACCCGCCATTTCAATACGCTGTGGGTCGCGCATCATGCGCGCGGCAAGCTTGGCAACCGTGCCGTCAAGTGTGGCCGAGAACAACAGTGTCTGACGTGACTCTGGGCAACGATCCACGATGGTATTGATGTCGTCGATGAAACCCATGTCTAACATGCGATCGGCTTCGTCGAGGACGAGAGTGTGCACGGTGGATAAGTCAACACGGCGCGCTTGCAGGTGATCAAGCAGACGGCCTGGTGTGGCCACCAACACATCGACGCGACGTGACAGCGCTTTGAGCTGCGCACCGTAAGGCATACCGCCGACAACGGTGGCGACGCGGAGGTCGTCGAGGTTGCTGCCGTATAGTTCCGTGGCTTCGCTGACTTGCAAGGCGAGTTCACGGGTAGGGGTCAACACCAGCACTTGCACGCCGCGACCTTTGTTCGCCGGTTTGTGGGCGATGCGGTTCAGTGCGGGCAACATGAAGGCAGCCGTTTTGCCGCTACCGGTTTGGGCGGACACCATTAGGTCGGCGCCGGCGAGTGCGGCAGGAATTGCCGACATCTGGACGGGCGTCGGCGTGGTAAAGCCGGTGCGTTCAATGGAAGATAACAAAGCGGGGGCTAGCCCCAACGAATCGAAGGACATGACTTTCCTTTTGGCCAGATAGTGGCCATTTGACGCAGCCCGGATATTGTTTGACCGGCGGTAGTCGGTTGAATCGAGCATCGTGCCGACCGAATCAACCGAACGTCTGGGCTGGAGATCCATCTATCTGGATCGCACTAGTTGCCCACGAAAGGAAAGGAGGTCAGGAATCGATGATGTGTGGTCAGTGACCAGTTTTTGCCTGTTACTGCTTAGGTTGGCAAGTCTGTGTATGAACCGCTGCATTTTTTTGCAGAGCCCGAATACTAACCTATTTTTTAGGGTGGGTAAACCCTTTATTTGGAAATTTATACTTTCCAGTCAATAACTTGCAGATTTTGTTGCAAAAGCCACGCATTTGCCCGCTTGAAATGGCCGCAGCCTACAAAGGGAACAGGAGCACGCCGAGCAGATAAGGGCGAAGGGTGATTGGCAGTCAGAATCAGGTGCCGGCCCTGGTCTTCAAGAAGGTCCAGCTTGGCTTGCGCATGCGCACCCCACAGCATGAACACCTTGGGCGCGTTGTCGAGCGCCACCTGCCGTATCAGGCAGTCCGTAATGATTTCCCAACCTTGTCGCGCATGCGAGGCGGGTTGTCCATCCTCGACGGTCAGGACAGTGTTCAGTAGCAATACGCCTTGTGCTGCCCAGCGCGACAAATCATTGCGCTGTAGGTTGGAGGTCAGAGTCAGCACGCTGTCGTCGGTGGGGTAGTCAGACTCGACTTCCGCAAGAATGTTGCGCAGGCTTGGGGGACGCTTGAAGCCATCGGGGACGGAGAACGCGAGCCCTTGCGCTTGACCCGCGCCATGATAAGGATCTTGCCCAAGAATCACGACCCTCACGTCTTGTGGCGCGAGCGCTTGTAGTGCGCGAAAAGGTAGGGCGGGATAAATCGTTGCGCTTTGTTCAAGGCGTTCGGACAAAAATACAGATAAGCGGTCAAGCGCT
>JBILHV010000263.1:0-3374 GCA_044350305.1 Burkholderiaceae bacterium | reverse complement strand
GGTATCGACTAACGCAGCCTGTGCATCAGGATTTGTCGCAAAAAAATTAGCGGGTGACAACGCATCGACCCATTGCATCACAGAAAACTGCAGCCGCTCCTTGGCCTCAGGCGCAGCGTCCGACGCCTCAACCATTTTGCCCATTGCGTGCGCCGACAACAGATACAAATGCGCCATCATTAAATGCGCTGGGCTGCTCGCCCACGCTGGTGCGGCAAAACGTCGATCTTTAATGGGAGCCAAATGCCCTGCAGCGGCGTCCTGAGACAGTTGCTGCCAACCTTGCATGAAGTCATGCTGAATTTTTGTGATTGCCTCTGAGGGCACCCCGGCTGGCATTTGCCAACCTTCAGGAAAAGGAAAATTCAATTCGGCAACCTATGGGACGATTTTGACTTCATTATTGCAGCGCAATAGGGATCGTGCGCTGCAATATGATGATTGTCAATCAGGTTATCTGCTTAGCGCCCAGCCAGACGAGTGTGGCCATTCGTCCAGTTTGCCGATCTCGCCGATAAGAAAAGAATTTCTTAGCTTCGTTCGACCCCTGGTCACTCACTGTGCAGCATCCCGAGAGCTCGATCTGATCAACGTTTAGGCGCAACAAGCGTTGTTTAGCCAACCCAGCCAAGTCGGCACGCCATTTCCCTAACTCGAGGGGATCAACGGAAAAAAAACCCGCCTGCGGATCTCCGTCCTGCCCAAAGGCCAGACGCACGTCTTCTCCGACCTGAAACGCGCGAGGTCCAATGCCAGGGCCTATCCAAGCCCGCCAGCCTGACGGCTCCGTCAGACCGCAAGACTGTCGCTTGCGCTGCAAGTGCTCGAACATCGCTTCGAGCACACCGCCCGCCAAACCCTTCCAACCCGCGTGCGCGACACCGGCAACACGGCCTGCCTCATCGGCCATCACCACCGAGAGACAGTCCGCCGTCAGCACAGCGAGGACGCGTCCGGGTTGAGACGTCACGCTTGCGTCCGCACGGGGAGCCGCGCCGTGTTCTTGGCATTGGGCAGGGTCATCGGCATCAATCACGCGAATTCCATGCACTTGATTGAGCCAGATCGGATCTGCAGGCAACAAGGCGCGCAGGATCTGTCGATTCTTCTGAACAATGTCAGGATCATCCCCTGCACCCAAGCCCAGATTCAAGGTGTCATAGGGTGCAGTCCCAACGCCGCCAGCCCGCGTGGTGCAGAACGTTTGCACACCCGTCCACGGGATGCGTGGCAAAACAAGCTGCAGGTCTGACGCTACTTTTATTTCCATTGGATTCCCTCTAGCACCTGACGCATATCCTCTGGAACCGGCGCAACAAACGACACCTCAGTATCGGTGCTCGGATCATCAAAACGCAAGCGACGCGCATGCAGCATTTGCCGATGTGCGTCACCAAGCACTCGACCACCATACTGCGTGTCTCCGAGTAAAGGATGACCAAGACTTGCCAAATGCACGCGGATCTGATGCGTGCGGCCAGTTTCCAGGCGACAGCTCACCTCCGAAATATTCGAATCTTGATATTCGCCACAGCGCAATAGGCTGTAATGGGTAACTGCCGCTTTGGGCGCGTTGGGGCGCTCGACTGACATGCGTACAGGCACGCGCGGATCGCGCCCGATAGGACGATCTACCGTCCCCGCAGTCAACATGCGACCGTGCGCCAATGCAAGGTACTCGCGCCCCATGGTGCGCGCCTGCAATTGTCGAACCAAGGAAGTCTGAGCCACCTCATTGCGAGCGACGACAAGCAAACCAGACGTATCCTTATCCAAGCGGTGCACGATGCCCGCGCGGGCGACGTGCGCCAGTTCGGGGTAGCGATACAACAAGCCATTCAGCAACGTCCCACTCCAGTTGCCGGCACCGGGGTGTGTCACCAAACCAACAGGCTTATTTACAACAACCCAGTCTGGGCTCTCAGAAATAATCTCAAAATCAATTTGCTCAGCCTTGAATGCCTGATCCTCCGGGGATTCTTGCTCGTAGACCGCAATCAAATCGTCTTCATGCAAAGTTTGGCGGATCTTGGCAGGCTGGCCGTTCACCAGAACATGGCCACGCTCGATCCATGTTTGCAGACGACTGCGGGAATGCTGCGGCACAAGCTGCGCCAAGACCTTATCTAGTCTCTCTAGCGCCTGGTTATCGGCCACCCGAAACAGCCGCGGCTCGTCATCGGGTAGTGCATCATCAGAAATAGGCGTATCAGGCATTGGGACTCGTCTTATAATCAGCACAGAATGCTAACACCAAGGATCATTTTGTGATGGGTCTGCCCACTTTTTCTTTGCTCTGGACTTCCCGAGCCACCGCCTTACTTAGCCGCCTGTTGCTAGTATTCTCTGTGGCCGCGCTTGTTGGCTGCGGAACAACCCAGCCCGAATACGATCCAACGTCCAACTGGAACGCTGAACGCCTGTTCCAGGAAGGCAAAACCGAAATGAATGGCGCCAATTGGCGCGTCGCGAAAGAACGCTTTCTGGCGGTCGAATCGCGCTTCCCATTTGGTATTTACGCCCAGCAGTCGCTCGTGAATCTAGCCTATAGCTATTGGAAAGACAAAGAGCCCGAGCTCGCACTCGCCACGCTCGGTAGATTTCAGCAACAATACCCGTCGAGCCCTCTCACGGATTACGCACTCTACCTCAAAGGCCTGATTAACTTTACGCCTCCAAGCGCGGTGTTTTCAACGATTACGGGTCAAAAACCTGGCGAGCGTGATCCACGCGCCCTACGTCAATCCTACGCCGCGTTCAACGAACTCATCACGCTCTTCCCAGATAGCCGCTACACACCAGATGCCCGCAAGCGGATAGTCTGGCTAGTCAGCACCATGGCAGAGAACGAAACCGCCGTGGCCCGCTTCTATTACGAACGTTATGCCTACGTCGCCGCCATCAACCGCGCACAAACAGTGATCACAGACTTCCAAGGCGTACCGTCAGCCGAAACTGCACTGTATGTGATGATGAAGTCCTACGAAAAACTGGGCATGAAAGACATGCGCGACGACACCGAACGTGTGTTGTTGCAAAACTTCCCAAAAACCAAACTGATTAGCGAAGGTTTCCCTGATCGCTACAGCTTCTGGAACCCGCTAAGACTCTTCTGAGATTCTTAGTTCGCCAAAACGCCGGACCTCTTTTTACTCGTCACGTTCAGTGTGACGAGTAAAAAACTGGACGGCCTCCTCCAGTACCCGGGTACGTGTAAATGGCGGCAATCCACGCCAAAGTTGTTTGCCATAGGGTTTGTCCACCAGCCGCGTATCCCCCACCATCAGCACACCCCAATCGGTTTCGCTTCGGATCAGCCTGCCAGCGCCCTGCTTCAGCGCAATCGCTGCTTCAGGTAATTGATATTCCATGAA
>JBILHV010000262.1:0-3376 GCA_044350305.1 Burkholderiaceae bacterium | reverse complement strand
AGAATGCCGTATTGGACGCCACCCAAATATCGCAACTATTCATCAGACCAAAACCCGCACCCATCGCTGGGCCATTGACCGCAGCGATCACAGGCTTGCTACATTCGATGATCGAGTTACTGGCTTCACGCACTAATCGATTGTGCTTCCAGTAAGCCCCGGGTGTTGCGCCAAGATTGGGACGCTCATTTAAATCAGCCCCGGCACAAAATATCTTGCCTTTACCTGTGACGATCGCGCACTTCACGTCGTCGTTATCATTGAAACTATCAAAAACTTGAATGAGTTCACCGCGCATCTGTGCATTTTGAGCATTGTGTGGCGGTCGATTGAGCATAACCGTTGCAATGCCGTCTGCAATCGTCAGTTCTAGCGTTTCTAATTCCATTCTTCTTCTCGCTGTGTAAATTTGTAAGGGCTTAGCAACTATTCAACTTGAATGCCAGCGCCCTCGGTTTTTATTAGGCGGCGTAGTCGTACCTCTTCTGCATCGAGAAACTTTTGGTAGTCCTGTTGCTTAAGGTTGGCATACGTCAAACCGGTTTTTTCGATCGCCGAGATAACGGTGGGATCTTTCAACGCAAGTTCGATGCCTGCGATGATGGTGTTCTGTATGTCGCCGAAGGTTCCTGTTGGCACGAAGAAGCCGAACCAGCTACCAAACACAAGATCAACACCAAGCTCTCTAAAGGTCGGCACTTCCATTGCCGCGGGATGACGTTGCGCTGTCGCGATCGCGATTGCGCTCAGCTGCCCAGCTCGCACACGCGGCATGGCCGACGGCCCATCAAAGATTCCCATGATTTGTCCGCCCAGCAAATCGTTCATCGCGGGACCTGTTCCTTTGTAGGGAATATGCGTCATCTTGACTCCTGTCTCCATCGCAAAGAGCTCGGCAGCGATGTGGGGGCTCGACGCATTACCTGAGGAGCCAAACGTTAAAGCCCCTGGTTTACTTTTACCTAGCGCGACGATGTCGTTCATCGTCTTAATGGGCAAGTTCGGATTGATCACCAACATGTTTGCCGAGGTGCCAAGCAAATACAGCGGTGTCAACGCCTTGGTGTCATAAGGTAGTGATTTTTTAAGCACCGGATTTGAGGTGTACCCATAGCTCGTGAGCAGTAAGGTGTAGCCATCCGCAGACGCGCGACTCACGAGTTGGGTCCCAATGACCGTGCCACCGCCAGGCTTGTTATCCACTACGACAGGCTGTCCCCAAATTTGGGATAGGCGTTGTGCTAACGCACGACCGTACACATCGGTCACCCCACCTGGCGGATAGGGGACCACAATCGTGACCTGCCTTTCAGGGTATCTCGCGAAGGTCGGTACCGCCCAAAGGGAGGTCGCTACAAACCACATCGCCAGTACAAATTTGAACGCTTTAGTTGTTGTCATCGATGCTCACCTCTAAGATTTATTGCTTACCAATATTGGCTTGTTCAATTACGCGCTTCCATTTCGCGGACTCTGACTTGATCACAGCATCCATTTGCTCTGGCGTTCCGCCTTTGACCGTCAAGCCATTTGCCATCAACCTTTCGCGCACGACGGGATCTTGCAGGACCGCATTGAATTCTTTATTAAGCCTATCAATGATGGCGCGAGGTGTCCCTGCGGGGGCGGTGATGTAGTTAACAGGAAAAGCCTGATAGCCCGTGAGCGTATCGCCAATCGTTGGTAACTCTGGTATCGCGGGTGTTCTCTCTTGGGTCGATACGGCTAGGGCTTTAATCCGCCCGGCTTTGATGTGAGACTGATATACCGACAGTGAGTCGATACTCATTTGCACTCCTCCACCCAGAACCTCTGACACCGCAGCGCCCGAGCCTTTGTACGGAATATGCACGATATCTAATTTCGCCATGCTCTTAAACAGTTCGCCCGCGAGATGACTTGATGAACCGATCCCCGAGCTCGCGAAGTTGATTTTCCCTGGATTTGCTTTGATGTAAGCAATCAGCTCCGCCACGTTATTGACGGGCAACTTGTTATTGACCACGAGTACATTCGCACCAGAAATTAATTCAACAACCGGTGAAAATCCATTGAAGGCATCGTACGTTAACTTTTCCATCAAGTAAGGATTTGTCATTTGCTGACCAGGCGTCGCAAAGAGCAAGGTGTATCCGTCTTTTGGCGCAGCCGCAACATACGCTGCCGCAATGGTCCCCCCAGCACCCGGGCGGTAGTCAATCACAACGGGTTGCCCTAACCGCTTGGCAAGAGGCTCACTAATAATGCGAGCGGTGTTATCTGCCCCGCCGCCCGGTGCGAAAGGCAAGACGATTTTTACGGGTGCAGTCGGATAGTCCTGAGCGTACGTATTGACGCAACAGCTCAGTGCCGCCACAAGTGTGGCGACCAAGGATCTAATGTGTGACATGCGTTGTCTCCCACGACAGAGTGCTTAGGGTTTGTTATGAAGTACATCATAAGCAATCTGCGGGCTTGGCAACAAACAAATTCAAGATGTGGACAATGAAACGCTTACGCACCAGGCTGCTGCAACGCAGCAATTTTTTGAACCAGGTAGCAACAACGCCTTAGCTTGGGGCAAGCTCGCCCAATTTCAGCTGGAGATAAACGAGGTCTAACCATTTGCCGAACTTCGTGCCGACCTCGGGCATCAGGCCTGTTTGTACAAACCCGAGTTTTACATGCATTGCGATCGATCCCTGATTGCCCGCCTCGATCGCTGCCACCATCACATGCTTGTTCAATTTTCGGGCGCGCTCGATCAATGCGAGCATCAAGTGACGCCCTAAACCTTTTCCGCGTTGATCATGCTTGACGTATACCGAGTGCTCCACCGTGTGTCGGTAACCATCAAACGCACGCCAATCGCCAAAGCTGGCATAGCCAAACACGCTGCCTAAATCATCAACAGCCACCAGCACGGGATAACCTTTGCTCTGGCGATCTGCTAGCCAAGCACGGCGATTCGTCTCATCAACAAGCGTTTCGTTCCAGATCGCTGTCGTGTTTTGTACCGCATCGTTATAGATGGTCATGATACCGAAGACATCATCGATGATCGCATCACGAATATGCATACCTTTCCCCGCATTGGATTATCGGATATGAGTCGGAGTAAATCGCTCTGTAATCCTCGGTATATTAAACCCAGCGTAACCATCTCAACCTCACCCTATGTTACAAATAAAAACATATTTCAGATTTTTCAAAGCACTACGAAATAACGTAGAATTCAGTCTGTCTCGTACGTAGCGGGAGAGCATGCAGGTAGCACACACTTGCGTCGCCGAAGGAGCAACCGCCCCGGAAACTCTCAGGCAAAAAGAACCGCTACGTCTTTGACACTCTGAAGAGTTGCCGAGCCGCACAGGTCGGCACACCGAAGGAGCAAGCT
>JBILHV010000261.1:0-3385 GCA_044350305.1 Burkholderiaceae bacterium | reverse complement strand
CTTGATAGCCAGAGCCCGTACCCACTTCGAGTACGCAGTCGTCTGCCTGAAGCTGAAGTAGCTGAGTCATGGTGGCTTCGAGCTTGGGCGACAGCATCGTTTGATGGGTGTCACCCGAGGAAATCGTCAGGGGAATTTCCAGATCAGAAAACGCGAGGTTGCGATAGCCCGCCGGCACAAAGAATTCACGGCGCACACTGAATAAGGCTTCGAGCACGTTGTTATCAAATACGCCGCATGGGCGAATCTGTTGTTCAATCATGTTGAAGCGAGCGCGTTCAATATCAGGCAAGGACGAAGCTTTCATGTGCACACTTTCAGGGCGTATTGCGGAAAACCCTTATTGTAAGGGTTTTCCAGCCCATAGTTTGTGGAAGTGGTGCACCGGGCCGTGACCATGGCCTACTTTGAGCATATCCGCGCTGGCGATCGCAGCGACCAAATACTCCTTGGCGGCGCGGGTGGCCTCAACCACGTCGTCCATTTGTGGCAAAAGTGCAGCTAAGGCGGCCGAGAGCGTACAGCCTGTGCCGTGCGTGTTTCGTGTTTGGATGCGATGGCCTGGCAGCTCAATCATTTTGTCCCCATCGTGCAAGATATCGATGGTGTCGTTCCCTGGCAGATGGCCGCCTTTGAGTAAGACCCAGCGGTGACCACCGTGGGTCATGAAGTTTCGCAAGCGTTCGGCGACACGTCGCATTTCTCGGACGGTTTCAACCGACCGCATTTCGAGCAAAATGCCGGCCTCGGGAAGGTTCGGAGTAATGATCGTGGCCAGGGGCAATAATTGCTCACGCAGAGCGCCGACGGCTTTCTGTTCTAGTAATAAATCTCCGCTCTTTGCGACCATCACGGGGTCTAAAACGAGGTGAGGTGGCTTATGGTGTCCGAGGCGATCTGCAACAACCTCAATGATCCCTGTCTGCCCGAGCATGCCGATCTTGACAGCATGGATTTCAATATCGGCAAAGAGAGTGTCTATTTGTGCCCGTACGAATGGGGGATTGACCGGAGAAATATCGGTCACAGCTTGTGTATTTTGGGCAGTGAGAGCAGCGACGACCGCGCAAGCGTAGGCTCCGAGGGCGCTCATCGCCTTCACATCCGCCAGAATACCTGCACCCCCAGAGGGGTCCATCCCGGCAATCGTGAGCGTGTTGGGGATCGCGCGCGGTGAGTCCGTCGCCATTATTTGTTTGCTGTCGAAGAGATTAAGCCCAAGGTGGGCGAGCTCGGGGCTGCTGCGTAGGTTTTGCGCGGGACGCGACCCGCAAGGTAGGCTTCTCGCCCCGCTTGCACCGCTTTATTCATCGCACTGGCCATGAGCACGGGATGCGTGGCGCCCGCGATCGCCGTATTCATCAAGACACCGTCGCAGCCAAGCTCCATGGCAATCGCTGCGTCTGAGGCGGTGCCTACGCCCGCATCGACCAAGACCGGCACACGCGCCTGATCAATGATTAGGCGCAGATTCCAAGGGTTGAGGATGCCCATTCCCGATCCAATCAGTGAGGCGAGGGGCATCACAGCGACGCAACCAATGTCTTCCAGCATCCGGCATTGAACCGGGTCATCCGTGCAATACACCATGACATGAAAGCCATCCGCCACCAGAGTTTTTGCGGCGGCTAAGGTTTCGGGCATGTTTGGAAACAGCGTGTGCGCATCACCCAATACTTCGAGCTTGACGAGTTTGTGACCATCTAGGAGTTCGCGCGCAAGACGTAAGGTTCTCACGGCATCTTCAGCGGTGTAGCAACCGGCCGTATTGGGCAAGAGCGTGAACTGCTGTGTAGGCAAGTGCTCCAGCAAGCTCGGTTCATCCGCATTCTGGCCGATGTTAGTGCGACGAATTGCAACGGTCACAATTTGGGCGCCGCTCGCGTCGATCGCCTGACGGGTTTGTGCAAAATCTTTGTACTTTCCCGTACCGACGAGCAGGCGTGATTGGTAGGCTGTTCCTGCAATCACTAGGGGGTCGTTTGTTGTGGCGGTCATGAATATGGTCTTTAAATTGAAAGCAGGCCCTATTTTCGAACTTGTTGAAGCAGGGCGCAAATCGAGCTCGCCGCTTCGATTAAGCGCGGTCCAGGTCTAAATAGGACGTCAGCGTTCATCATATACACATGTCCGGCCTGTGCCGCAGGCGCACCCATTTTTTTCCAGTAATCTCCGGCTTGCTGGTCTTGTTGCGGTTGCGCAGCCGCGTCAGGACGGCCAACAAGGATGATCTGGGGCATACGAGCCAGGACGCTTTCGGGGCTAATCAGAGGCGCGCTGGCACTCGCCGTTGCAAAGACGTTTTGCCCCCCGCACAGAGCGATCACATCGGACAAAAGATTATTTCGATTCAACGAGTATTGCGCGGGGTGTCCGACTTGCAGAAAGACGCTCACGGGGTGGGTCTGCGGAGCGCGCAAGAGCGCCTCGAGACCATCGGACAACGCGCGCGCCTTCAGCCGTGCCGTGTCAGCACTACCCAAGAGTTCTCCTAAGCGAGTAATGTTGTCGCCCACACCTGCCAAGTTTGTCGGTGCGCTGATAAAGAAGGGTATCTTCAGCACTTTGAGCGCTTCGTACTGCGAAGGCAGCCAGCCAACAATCAGGTCTGGCGCGTAAGCGGCCACTCGCTCCGGATCTGGGGTGACACCATCGCCAATGCGCGGCAAGTCACGCGCTTCGGAGGGATAGTCGCTGGGAGCCACGGTCGCGACAATTTGCCGGCCTCCTCCTGCAGCGAAGACCAGTTCGGTCGCGTGTGGGCTGAGCGTCACGACGCGACGAGCGGGCCGCTCGAGGATGATGTCTCGACCACTGTCGTCGCGCACCAGGATCTGTGCCCATGCCTGCGGCCCAACCAACAGGCAGCAGACAAAGCACAGACTGAGGACGCGTCGCATGGGGTTACATCCGTAAAGCAAGGTTCATAAAAACATTCGAGCCGGGCGTGTTGTAGCCCTGCACCAACGTGTATTGTTGACCAAAGACGTTGTTCCAGCGCAGCTGCACCTCTGCGTGCTCGGACATTGGGTAGCTCGCCGCAAGATTGACGAGGTTGAATCCAGCCAAGGTGTCGCCAGAAAATGAGTCGCGACGGGTGCTCGTGGCATATAACTCAGCCGTTAAACGGGCCCGGCCAATGGATTGATCCACGGCGAGCTTGAGCACTTGCTGGGCGCGCTGTGGCAACAGCTCTCCGGTGTCTGCGTTGCGAGGGTCGAGCCAGTCAACGCTGCCACGCACTAGCGTTGAGGAGCCGAGTCGCTGGTTACCTGTGAAGGTCACGCCTTGTATGGTTGCGCGACCAATATTCGTCGGGGTGTAGGCCGAGTAGGGATCTGCCGCGATACTAGGCTGATTCAGGATCAGATTGCTGATCTCGTTG
>JBILHV010000032.1:0-10375 GCA_044350305.1 Burkholderiaceae bacterium | reverse complement strand
AATTACGGAATGACCATGATCAAGAAGCTGCTTTGTGCTCTTGCCCTAGTAATCACCTGCTCGGGTACGCATGCTGCGGGCGGAGCGTTCCCTCTCGAGCAAGCACCCAATCGTATTAGCGACCTTGCTGCGCTACAAAACGGCGCCAAGCTGTTCGTCAACTATTGCCTGAACTGTCACAGCGCCTCTGCGATGCGCTACAACAAGCTCCAGGATATTGGTCTGACCGATCAACAAATTCGCGACAGCTTGTTGTTTACTGGCGAGAAAGTGGGCGACCTAATGATGGGTTCCGTCTCAACCAAAGATGCAAAAATCTGGTTTGGTGCGGTTCCACCGGATCTGTCCGTCATCGCGCGTGCCAAGTCTGTTAACGCCGGACCTTCGGGCTCGGACTATATCTATACCTATCTGCGTACGTTCTATCGCGACACCAGTAAAGCAACAGGGTGGGACAACTTGGCATTCCCTAACGTTGGTATGCCTCATGTGTTGTGGGATCGTCAGGGGCCGCGCGAGTTAACAACAACGACCGTGCATCAGCTTCCTGCACAGGCAGGCAAGCCTGCTGGCTGGGAACGTATCGTTACCACCTATGATGCGGCCGGTTACGTCACATCAAAAGTCGAGCCTCTGTCGAACTACCGTGGAAAGGCAAGTGTCGACCATAAGTTCAAAGCGCTTGAGCCTCAACGCACAGCGGGCTACGACAGCGACATCGCGGATTTGACGGCATTCATGACTTGGATGTCAGAACCTATTCAGCAAAAACGCAAACAAATCGGCGTGTGGGTCTTGCTCTTCTTGGGCGTGTTCTTTGTTATCGCTTGGCGCCTGAACGCATCGTTCTGGAAGCACGTTAAGTAAGTTTTTTTTCGGGCCAGCGTCTGCTCGACGTAGACGCTGGCCTTTCGCTTTTATCCGCATTCATTTTTAGGACGGAAATCCATCATGATGGTCCTCTACTCCGGAACCACCTGCCCATTTTCACATCGCTGCCGCTTTGTGTTGTTCGAGAAAGGGATGGACTTCGAAATCCGCGACATCGACTTGTACAACAAGCCCGAAGACATTGCAGTCATGAACCCGTATGGCCAAGTGCCCATCCTGGTTGAGCGCGATTTGATTTTGTACGAATCGAACATCATCAACGAATACATCGACGAGCGCTTTCCGCACCCCCAGTTAATGCCTGCGGATCCGGTGATGCGTGCGCGCACCCGCCTGTTCTTGTACAACTTTGAAAAAGAGCTCTTCATTCACGTTGCAGCGCTTGAGGACCGTGCGTTACGCGGCGACGAAAAGCGCCTGAATGTGGCGCGTGCCGCCGTACGTGATCGCCTGTCACAACTTGCTCCACTGTTGCTTAAGAACAAGTACATGCTTGGTGAAGAATTCTCGATGCTCGACGTCGCCATGGCACCACTCTTGTGGCGCCTTGACCATTACGGTATTGAGCTGCCCAAGACTGCGGCGCCGATCCAAAAGTACGGTGAACGTATTTTCTCGCGCCCAGCCTACATCGAAGCGCTGACACCCTCCGAGAAGGTAATGCGCCGCTAGTTGCGGGGCAGTTCCTTGATTCACAACGGCGTCAGGTCTCTTAATGGCTGAATCCTCGACCAAACCGTACATGATTCGTGCCCTGCACGAGTGGTGTACGGACAATGGCTACACGCCGCACATTGCGGTGCACGTCGATGGCAATACCTTGGTGCCGCCGGCGCATATTCGCGATGGCCAAATCACCTTAAATATTGGTTCACTTGCGACCAATCGCTTGGTGTTAGGCAACGAAGCGATTGAGTTTCAAGCGCGATTTAGCGGTGTCACGGAAAATCTATACGTCCCTATCGCAGCAGTCACCGCAATCTACGCACGTGAAACCGGCGCCGGGATGGGCTTTGAAGTCGAACAAAGCACCGGGCTCTCTGCACAAGCGCCCGCGTCGTCCCAAGCTAGCGCCGCAGAACCTATCAAACCAAGCGATGCCTCAACACCAACGCCCGACCCTAAAAAGCCTAGGCTCACCGTTGTTAAGTAAGCAGTAATCCTAGGTTTCGCTCAGGGCAACCTAGTCTAAACAAATCATTTATAATTCGTGCCGCTTTGAAATAAAAGCGAAATGCCGGAGTAGCTCAGTTGGTAGAGCAGCTCACTTGTAATGAGAAGGTCGAGGGTTCGATTCCTTTCTCCGGCACCAAATCAGACGGGCTGCTCCACAAAAGTGAAGCAGCCCGTTCTCTTTTAGTGCTGCGCAATAAAACTACACTAATGCATCAGACCAAATGTTTTTAGCCCAACCCCACGCGTACACCCCTTCGAGCGCTGTGGGTTCCGTCGACAGGCCGCCCGAACCCGCAACCGTTTTGAACGTTTTTTCAGCGGCGACGTATTGATGCACGCTCGCCACGTGAACGACCTCTGTTTCATTGACGAAGCTGTAACACGTGTTGGTCAGAACAGGCTGGGGGTTGATCGCGATACCCGCTAACTCTGCGACGATTGCTGCGGCCGTGACTTTGGCATGCTGGTTCGCCATATGCCCGGATTTTGGCATCAAGGGCGCGACCTGAATCGAATCGCCGATGATATGCACATCCTTCGCTTTCGTTGATTCAAAGTTCAGATAGTTAACCGTGGACCAACGACCGTTTGCATCGGCCAGGCCCGCTTTAACAATGAGGTCACCTGCGCGCATCAAAGGCAACACATTGAGCACGTCTGCCTTAACGTCATCTTGGACATCAAACTTGAGTGTTCGTGTCTTGGCATCTACTGCCGTCACGTTGTGCTGAGGTCTGTATTCAATGATGCCAGGGTACATCTTGGCCCATGCCTCTTTGAACAACTTACCCTTTGACGTCACGTCTTGATTCGCGTCTAACACCAGCACTTTAGATTTGGGTTTGTGCTTCTTCAGATAATTTGCAACCTGACACACGCGCTCGTACGGGCCGGGGGGGCAGCGATAAGGTGCCATCGGAATCGATAGTGCATACACACCGCCATCTTTCATGTCAGCGATCTGCTTGTGTAGTGCGACAGTTTCCGGGCCCGCCTTCCAAGCTTGTAGGGTGACGCCCGCTTTGTTAGCGGCATCTAGCCCTTCGATACTGTCTGTCATCAGACCGATACCTGGAGACAACACAAGCTTGTCGTATTTGACGGTCTTGCCTGACGCGAGCAGCACCGTTTTTTTCGTTGCATCGATACTCGCGACAGAATCTTTGATCATCTTAATGCCATGATTTTTTTCCAACCCGGCGTAGGGCGAAGTGATCTCAGCAATTTGGCGAGAGCCTCCCACAACCAAGTTAGATATCGGGCAGGAAATGAATTGGGCATTGGGCTCAATCAATGTGACTTGAGCAGTGTTGTTCGAGAGCAAACGCAAATACTTGGCAGCTGTGGCACCGCCATAGCCAGCACCCACCACCACGACTTGTGCCGTCTTTAGCGTATTGGCACGCGTTTGTGTGCTCACGCCCATCGCAAGTCCGGCGACTGCGGCGCTCTGTCCCAGAAAAATTCGACGATTCATCATGGTCCCCTTAGTTCTTCTTGCCGAGTACATCGGCAATTATTTTTAACTGTTCGTCGGTGTAGCCTTTTGCAAGTTGATGCATGATGGTGCCCGTTCGGGCTCCCGTTTTATACGCTTGCAGTTGTTCATACATGACGGAGCTTGTCAGTTGGTTGATCACCGGCATCGTGGCGCCCGGTGCGCTCACCCCATTCGAGCCATGACAGGTAGCACACGTAGCCGCGAGGCTTTGTGCGTACAGCCGCTGAGCCTGTATATCTTGCGCAGACGCTGTCGTCACAAACATCGCAGCGCTAAGCCCTGCAGTCAGTATTCCTGTTTTGAACAAATTCTTTCTCATGATTGTCCGTCTCCTCGTGTTGATGCGTAATGTGTTGATGGTCGTGCGATAGCGATCCACTAACAATGCAGACTTACCCTTGTGTCGGGTCACACTCCGTTCTTTTTAAACCACTCCAGGCATTTTTCCCAGCCATCTTTTGCTGGACCCGCTTGATAGGTGGCACGGTAATCCGCGTGAAATGCATGAGGTGCGTCTGGATAGATCTCAAAACGCGATGCCGCAGCCGCTTTGTTATCCTTTGCGGCGGCAAGTGCCTGCTTCATTTGGTCGACCGTATCCAAGCTGATTCCGGTGTCCTTTCCACCGTAAAGACCCAGCACTGGCGCCTTTAATTGCGCGGCGAGATCCACCGGATGTGCGGGAAAGTTTTCGCTTTTATCCCCGACCAGTCTTCCGTACCAGGCAACGCCCGCACGCACTTGTGGCAAATGAGCGCACGCTAACCAGGTGATACGGCCTCCCCAGCAAAATCCTGTCATGCCCACTCGCCCGGTATCGCCCCCTTTTTCGCCCGCCCATTTGAGCGCGACAGCGATATCATCCATTACTTGCTTGTCGGGCGTCTTACCAACGATTTCGGTCATGATTTCTGCCATCGTTCCCAAAGAGCTTGGGTCGCCCGCTCGGGTAAAGAACTCTGGCGCGATGGCTAAGTAGCCCTGCTTCGCGAATCTTCGCGCGACATCGGCGATGTATTCATGCACACCAAAAATCTCACTCGCGATGATGACGATGGGCAGCTTGCCAACACTTGCCTTGGGTCGCGCAACATAGGCGTATAGCTCGGTGCTGCCATCCTTGATAGTCTCTTCACCAGCCGCAATACCATCAAAGTTTGTTTGAATGACCTGGGCAAAGGTAGGTTCGGCAACCGACGCGAAGCCTAAGCACGCGGTTGCAGCTGTCGTGTTGCGCAAAAACTCTCGCCGAGAACGACTTCGGTGACCCGCCAAGGCTTCGATGTCTTTAATATGGTCTGAACGCATTGGGCCTCTGTTTTGCAAAGATAGTTTTAGTGATTTTGAAAAGTTTACCCTAGGGTATCCCTGAATATCTACTTCTTTATTGTTATATTACTTTTACATCTTTATTTATAACTAAAAAATATACTGATGTCAGCCACTATTTTATTGTTGCGTAGGAGGCCGGTTGAACACAAATGATTTAAGGCTAAAACTTGGTCGGCTCAAGCGTGCCCCAGAAAATTTTGTTTCTGCTGAGCTCGCCACTGATGTGTCGGCCAACGGCATTACCGAAGCCCGTCGTAGCTTTTTGCGAAACAGTTTTTTAGCGGCCATGGCTGCGGGCGCAAGTACTGCACCGACCTTGGCTTTCGCGCAAGGCTCAACGGGCGATCCGACCATCCTTGACAAACAAGTGTGGCAAACAACGCTTGGCCAACCCGTCGCAGCAAGGCCCTATGGCGTGCCCTCAAAATACGAAGCCAATCTACAACGCCGCGAGTCACCCGGCCTCACACGCGTGTCCGCTGCCTCTGTCTCGTTTGCACCCCTCCAGGGCTTATTTGGCATCATCACACCGAACGGACTGCATTTCGAACGCCACCACCAGGGGTGGGTTGACATCGATCCGGCCAAACACCGGCTCATGATCAATGGGATGGTCAAACAGGAAATGGTCTTCACCATGGAAGACCTCATGCGCTTGCCTTCGGTTTCGCGCATTCACTTTATTGAGTGCGGAGCCAACACGGGCATGGAGTGGGGCAACGTCGCGGTCCCTACCGTTCAGTACACGCACGGGATGCTCTCTTGCTGTGAATTCACGGGTGTGCCGCTGTCTATCTTGCTAGACCTGGCGGGTGCCGATACAAAAAAAGGCAAGTACATTCTCGCCGAAGGCGGCGATGGCTCCGGAATGACGCGCACGATTTCAATGGAAATGGCGCTAGATGATGTGCTGGTTGTTTGGGGCATGAACGGCGAAATGCTACGCCCTGAAAACGGCTATCCCTTGCGCTTGGTGGTGCCTGGCGTGCAGGGTGTGAGCTCGGTCAAGTGGTTGCGCCGCATTGAAGTCGGTGACATGCCCTACGCCACAAAAGACGAAGCGGTGCATTACATGGACCTAATGCCTGACGGCATCCATCGCCAGTACACATCTATTCAAGAGTGCAAATCGGTCATCACCACACCCTCTGGCGGACAGCAGCTGCTCGAAACAGGTTTCTACAATATTAGCGGCATGGCGTGGTCGGGCCGCGGCAAAATCAAGCGGGTTGATGTGTCGGTTGATGGCGGACGCAACTGGCGCGAAGCGCGTCTGGAAACGCCCGTATTAACCAAGGCCATTACACGCTTCAACATCGATTGGGTATGGGACGGAAAGCCTGCGATCTTACAGTCGCGTGCTACAGATGAAACCGGCCATATTCAGTCTTCTTACAGAATGTTGCGCGAAGTTCGCGGCACCCGTTCGATCTATCACAACAACGCGATTCAATCCTGGAAAGTAGACACCAATGGGGAGGTCAGCAATGTACAAGTTGGCTAAAACTCTAATCGGAACCGTCGCACTCACTTTACTGGGTGGCCTGGCCAACGCACAAGACACAAAAAAATTCCCGGGGATCGGCCGCGCTGCCACGCCCGCAGAAGTTGCCGCATGGGATATCGATGTGCGACCAGACTTCAAGGGTCTGCCTAAAGGGTCAGGGACCGCGGAACAGGGACAGGAACTTTGGGAAGCCAAGTGTGCAAGCTGTCATGGCGTGTTTGGCGAGTCGAACGAAGTGTTCACACCGATCGTAGGTGGCACGACTGCAAAAGACATTAAAACTGGTCGCGTCGCCTCGCTCACTGACCCGAATCAACCACAGCGTTCAACGCTGATGCGCCTCTCCACCCTGTCGAGCTTGTACGACTACGTCTACCGAGCCATGCCGTGGAATGCACCGCGCTCGCTGTCGGCAGACGAAACATATGCGCTCGTGGCTTACATGCTCGCACTCGGCGAGATCGTGCCAGAGGACTTCACCCTCAGTCACGAGAACGTCCAAGAAGTACAAGCGTTGTTGCCAAACCGTAACGGCACAACAACCGAGCACGGCATGTGGACCGTGGCGGGCCGGCCCGATGTACAGGGCAGTCCTTGCATGACAGACTGCCCAACCGACGGCAAGATCACCTCTTTCTTGCCGGATTTCGCCCGTAATGCGCACGAAAACATTACCGAGCAAAACCGTATGTTTGGGCCTTTCAGGGGTGCAGACACCACCAAACCGCCCGTTAAAAAACTTCCGGGCGCTGGGTTTGTCGCACCAATAGCTGCCCCAAGCGCTACCGCTACTGCCGCAGCCACCGTAGCTTCTGGGGCGAATGCCGCGACATTGCAAGCGCTTTTCCAAAAGCATAACTGTACGGCCTGTCACGCGCCAGCCGCTAAGGGGGTAGGCCCGTCCATCGCTGAGGTGGCGAAAAAATACAAAGATCAGGATGTCGTTGCTAAACTAGCAACAAAGGTCAAGGTAGGCGGGGCAGGCGCTTGGGGCTCGATTCCCATGCCACCACATGCCCAAATGTCAGATACCGACATCACCAATTTGGTGAAATGGATGCTGACGGGGTCTTAAGCGTCGGCATTAATCTGTATAAACGAATTCAATCATCAAACATTTATTTAGCAAGGGAACTCTCATGAACGTACAGCGTCGCAGACTTCTGCAAATGTCAGCAATAGTAGGTCTCATGGCCAGCACCGGCCTAATGACACAGGCCGAAGCTGCCGCTTGGAATAAAGCCGCATTCGAAGCTAAGTCAGTCGATGATGTGGCCAAACTTTTGGGTGGCGCGGCGCCAACGCCGTCGGATGCCATCACATTGCGCGCGCCTGACATCGCCGAAAACGGTGCCGTCGTGCCGGTTGGTGTTGAAACCAGCTTAAAAGCCACAGAGCTCGCCATTTTGGTCGAGAAGAATCCAAATGCTCTCGCGGCCATGTTCGTCATTCCCGCTGGTGCTGAAGCCTTCGCCTCGACCCGCGTCAAAATGGGTCAGACCTCAAACGTCTTTGCCCTCGCGAAAGTCGACGGCAAGTGGCTAATGTCCTCTAAAGAAGTCAAAGTAACGCTCGGTGGCTGTGGCGGCTAATCGCGCTCAGAACGCAACGTACACAACAAACATAGAACATAGCAAAGAGAGAAAATCATGGCAGATCCAATGCGCATTCGTGCAACTGAGAAAGATGGTGTGGTGGACGTGCGCGTGCTGATGAAGCACGACATGGAAACGGGTCAACGCAAGGATGCTGCGGGCGCATCCATTCCCGCTTGGTTCATTGCAACGCTTGAGGCAAAAGTAGGCGGCAAAATAGTGTACGCAGCCCAGTTGGGGCCTGCCGTATCCAAGGATCCCTACCTGCAATTCAAATTGAAAGGCAGTGCAAAAAAAGGCGACACGATTGCCGTGACGTGGGTCGACAACAAAAACGAAACGCGCACTGATAAAACAGAAATCAAATAATTTTGTTGTGCCGATCGAACCGAGCCGCAATCTTGCGGTTCGCAAAAATGGAGACAACCATGAAACACTTCTTATTCGCTGGGCTGACAGCTCTGTCGCTCGGCTTATCTACTATTGCTCTGGCACAATCCGCATCGGATCAGCTTGCGGAATACCGCAAAATGCTTGCCGAAGGCAATCCCGCCGAACTATACGAAGCTGCGGGCGAGGAGCTCTGGGCGAAACCAGCAGGCCCGAAGAGCGCCTCTCTTGAGAAATGCGATCTCGGGCTAGGCCCTGGCGTTGTCCACGGCGCCTCAGCCCAATTGCCACGCTACTTTGCAGACACCAATCGCGTCCAAGACCTCGAATCCCGCCTGATGACCTGCATGACCACCCTGCAAGGCATTCCTGAAGCCGAGATGGTCAATGGGACCTTTGGCAAAGGCGCGCGCAAAAATATCGAAGCGATTGTTGCGTATGTGGTCACGCACTCGAAGGGCATGAAGATCAACGTATCCGTCAACCATCCCAAAGAAAAAGAAATGCTCGCTCTTGGCGAAAAAATCTTTTATCTGCAGGGCGGAACGATGGACTTTTCGTGTGCCTCTTGTCACGCAGTCGACAACAAACGCATCCGCATGCAAGACTTGCCAAATCTGACCACACAGAAAGGCGCGGCAGAAGGCTGGGGTAACTGGCCCGCTTATCGCGTGTCAAGCGGTACGTTTTGGACCATGCAGCAACGCCTGAACGACTGCTACCGCCAACAGCGTATGCCTTTCCCGATTTACGGCTCAGACGTCACGATCGCTTTATCAGTCTTTATGGCTAACAAGGCAAACGGTGGTACGGTGCAAACGCCCGGCCTCAAGCGCTAACTCCAGGGAGACACACATGAATAAAACACTAATCAAACTGGTCGCAGGTACAAGCTTAGCGCTTGGTGGCCTTGCCCTAAGCAACGTCGCCCTCGCACAAAAAGCTGACCCCGCTGTACAGGCCGTTATGGACCGCAGCTTCCGTGAGCAAGGTATCGCCAAACTAGATCGCATTCAGCTAGACGAGTTCCAAGCCCTCTGCTCCGATGAAAAATTTCGTGACAGCCCTGAAGGAAAAAAGAAAGCAGAAGCATTGCAGACAGCTGCCCTGGCAGCCATCAAGCCTCCATCAGACGGGAAATATTTAGGCAGCTGGGCTGAGGGCGAAAAAATCGCTCAAAGCGGCCGAGGCTCAACCTGGACTGACAATTTAAAAACTGTGAATGGTGGAGGCTGTTACAACTGCCACCAGATTTCAAAACAAGAAATCTCATACGGCACAATCGGTCCGTCGTTATTAGGCTATGGAAAAACGCGCGGCAATAGCGACGTCATCCTGACCTACACGTGGAACCGCATCAGCAACTCCAAGGCCTATAACGCGTGCAGCAATATGCCACGCATGCAGCACTTTAACTTGCTCACCGAACAGCAAATTAAAGACGTCATGGCCTTGCTGCTAGACCCCGCATCGCCTGTAAATAAATAAAGTCGTCGAATCGCGCTATACGCTGCAAGGAAGTTGAAATGGGAATGAGTCGTAGAGAGTTTGTGCAGGTTCTGGCGGCGGCTTCCGCTGCCGGATTATCACTGGGCTCTAACTTGAGCCGAGCGCAAACTGCCGCGAATCTCTATGACTTACCCAAGTTCGGTAATGTGCACTTGATGCACTTTACGGATTGCCACGCACAACTTAAGCCCATTTATTTCCGCGAGCCTAACGTCAACTTGGGCTTCGGTGGGCAATTTGGTAAAGCGCCTCACTTGGTCGGTGATGCCTTGCTCAAGCACTATGGCATCAAGCCGGGCACGCGCGAGGCACATGCGTTTTCTTATCTGGACTTTGACAAAGCGGCGACGCAATACGGCAAAGTGGGTGGGTTTGCACACCTCGCCACGTTGGTTAAGCAAATTCGTGCGAGTCGCCCCGGGGCTTTGCTTCTCGATGGCGGTGACACGTGGCAAGGTTCAGGCACTGCGCTGT
>JBILHV010000260.1:0-3408 GCA_044350305.1 Burkholderiaceae bacterium | reverse complement strand
CAGTCCGCTGTCGCTTCGGCCCCGGTCAAACCTAGTCCAGCGGAGTCTACTCACGCCGGGCAAGCGTGGTGGGAGTCCGCATGGCAACAGATTCAAGTTTCTCTCAAACATTCCGCGGTGTTTTTGGTGCGTGAATTGTCTGATGTGATCAGTGTGCAACGTGTCACGGACAAGGATGCGCTGTTAATGAGTCCTGAGCAAGGCACACTATTAAGAGCAAATTTACGCGCCCGCATCCTGACTGCACAAATGGCATTGTTGATGCATCAGTCGACAATTTGGCGCCTTGAACTTTCCACGATTGAGAGCGCGGTTGCGTCTCGCTACGATGCTAAGTCACCCGAAACCTTAAATGCCTTGCGTCTCTTACGGGAGCTTGCTGCGACGAATGTTGCGATCTCGATGCCTGATATCACGGAAAGCTTTTCGGCACTCGAGGCTGTTCGTCAAAGCGACGTGGCTCCCAAGGGCGGGCAATAAGCATGCGGCTCTTGCTGTGGACACTTTTTTTAGCAACAGTTGCGGTCGTGCTGGCTGTGATTTTGCGCGAGAACACTGGACATGTGCTCGTACTGGTCAATGACTGGCGAATTCAGGTTTCTTTACCGTTTGCCGTGCTCGCGACAGTAGCGAGCTTTTTGTTGATGTATCTTACGCTTCGTTTAGTGGCGCTCGCATTGGACATACCTTTCCGAGTAAAAGCGTGGGGTCGTCGTCGCGCCTTGCGTAGAGATCACGAACTGCTTGAGCAGGGCTGGACGGAGCTCTTAGAGGGTCGGTACGCCCATGCAGAAAAGGATTTGACGAAACTGCTCGGACGCAGCAAGAGCGTCAATCAAAGTGTCCTTGCGGCGTTATCCGCAGCCCGAGCAGCGCATGCCCTCGGTGAATATGATCGACGTGACGGACTGATTGCGTCAGCGAAGGATAAGGCAAAAGAGGATGTCTCATTAAGCGAGGCGGTCTCCGCAGTGGCTGCCGAACTTTATCTGGATCAGGGTCTGGCGGATAAAGCACTAGCGGAACTCAATACGTTACAGAAATCAGGCGCCAAGCAGGTGCATGCGCTCAGACTGTTCTTGCGCGTCTATCGGCAATTGAATCGGCATGAGCAGGTGTTTGCCCTTGCTCGAACATTAAATCGTCGCGGTGCGTTGCACGACACCGAGGCGCGACAAGTGATCGAGCTCGCGGCCGCAGCGCGGATCCGCGAGACGCTGCATGCGGGCACCTGGCAAAAAATATGGTCCGACCTAAAGTCCTCAGAACGGGTATTGCCCGAGGTCGCGCTCGCCGGAGCACAAGGCTTTGAAGTGATCGGTCAACTCGATGAGTCTTCGCGTGTACTCGAGCAAGCCATTGCTGTTTCATTTGACCCGAGGCTGCTTGCTGCCTATGCGCGGGCCGAGTCTTCACAAGTCACGCGACGTTTAGAGAAAGCTGAGGCCTGGCTCCAGAAAAGCCCGAGCGACCCTGATTTGTTAGCGATGGTGGGCAATCTGTGTCTTTCCGGTCAGATTTGGGGCCAAGCGGAAAGCTATCTGGTGCGTAGTCTGGCTCGCCGCAGTGATGCGCGTGTGCATGTAGCACTAGCCTCTCTCTACGACAAAATTAATCGACCGCAAGATGCGGCCATGCAGTGGCGTGCAGCAACGACGCTAGGAGTTGCGATCCCGGTTCTGGCCCAGGAGCTTTTGCTACCTGCTGCAGAAACGCAGTCAGACCCGGGTCTGTTACATGCAGAAGGTCTGACCTACCTTGCCGACACAGGATTTCCTGCGGATTGGAATGCAGATCGTACGACCCTGCCAGGTGCGTCCGTGTCAAAAGCCGTTGCGGAAAAAACGGTACCCCCACAAGATGACATTTACGACTATTTTGATAGCGCACCCGTACCCCACTTAGGTGAGCCTGCTCCAGTGAGCACCTTGCCGGATCCCAAACGGACCAACACCCCCGACAAGTAGTGGATGCCTGAGTGAGTGCTCTGGCTGACCGGAATTTGATCTATTTTTTGCAGTTAAAGTGTTCGCCGTTTAAATATACCTTCACAAACAAATATCTAGGAAGCGTTCTCATGTCTGACTATGTTTTTTCTCCCGAGCCTACGCAGGGCTTGCCCGTTGTGGGTAGTAAGTCTTTGTTTCCAGTACGTCGCGTGTATTGCGTCGGGCGCAATTATGCTGAGCACGCCAAGGAGATGGGATTTACCGGACGGGAAGATCCTTTCTTTTTCTGTAAGCCTGCTGATGCGCTAGTGTCGATAGCAGCGGGGCAGGCAGGCAAGATGCCTTACCCAAGCAAAACATCGAATCTCCACTATGAGATGGAATTAGTTGTTGCGTTAGGGAGTGGTGGGCGTGATATTGCTGTTGATCAAGCGAATAAGTGTATTTTTGGTTATGCGTTGGGTCTAGACATGACACGCCGCGACCTGCAGAACGAAGCAAAAAAGCAAGGTCGTCCTTGGGAAGTCGGCAAAGGATTTGATCAGTCCGGCCCTATTGGTCCAATTCATCCTATTGCGGCGACTGGCGTGCTGTCCAAAGGCAGTATTTCCTTGCATGTGAATGGTGTGCAGAAACAGTCTAGCGATCTCACACAGTTGATCTGGAGCATTCCAGAAAGCATCTCTTACTTATCTGGTTTGTTTGAGCTTAAAGCGGGTGACTTGATTTTCACTGGCACACCTGAGGGCGTGGGTGCTGTGGTCAAGGGCGACAAGATGATCGGCCGTGTCGAGGGGTTGGGTGAATTTGAAGTGCACGTGGTCTAGTCCATTCAATTATAAAAAAGCCGCTCATGAGAGCGGCTTTTTTATTTCAAGCACTATCAACTGTTTTCAAGCATTTTAATTTACTTACTGCGTTTCTTAAGTGATGCCGCGTGACTTCCAATCGGCCTGTTTAGTTGCGTCGATGCCTAAAGAATCTAGAATCTCTCCGGTATGCTGACCAAGTGTCGGTGCTTCACGATTAATTTGCCCCGGTGTGGCGCTTAGTTTTGGAACAATGCCTGGCACATGCACAGTCGAACCGTCAGGAAGTTTCGCCTCCAGAATCATGTCTCGTGCCTGGTAGTGTGGATCGTTCGCGATATCGGCCGCGTCGTAACTTTTCCCTGCGGGCACTCCCGCCTGATTCATGAGGTCTAGCACTGAATCAAGATCATGTTGAGCCGTAAAGTCAGAGATTGCATGATCGATGCGCTCGCCATTCGTAGCTCGTCCCACGTTATTTGCGAGTACTGGGTCGTTCGCGAGATCGGGTCGTCCGATCGACTCCATGAGTCGTTTGTAGATGCTGTCACCGTTTCCAGCAATGAGCGCGTAGCGCCCATCTTTGCACAGGTATGCATTGGTCGGAACGATGCCTGGCATGCTCGCGCCAGAAGGCTGTCTCACCGCAC
>JBILHV010000258.1:0-3412 GCA_044350305.1 Burkholderiaceae bacterium | reverse complement strand
GGTGGTATTCGCGCCCGCCAAAACACCTGACGCGATTGTCAATCGTTTGAACCAAGCCATTCGTGACGTGAGCCAAGACGCCGATATGCAGGAATTATTTGCCAAGGAGGGCGCTGAGCCCATGCCCTATAGCCCTGCGCAAACCGCGGCGTATGTCAAAGCCGAAGTAGAAAAATGGCGCAAAGTGGCGCGTGACGCCAATATTCAAGCGAATAACTAATTTTGTATCGTTAACTTTCTCTACTCTCTTGCCTAACTGACTCTCGGAAGCCTTGTCATGACGACCAAAGAACAAACTATATTGCAGACCTTCGCAGACTATTTCTGCGCAGGGAAATTTGAGCAGATTCCTCCTGAGGTCGTGCACAAGTCCAAGCTCTTGATGATCGATTTAGTCGGCGTCGCGATTGCCGGTTTAAAAATGGACTTTCCGAAAATGATGATCGACTATCTAGCCGATCTGCAAGGTAAGCCAGAGGCGACCCTGTTTGGTTCGGCGGCTAAAGTCCCCGCCTTACACGCCGCACTCGGTAACGGCGTGAGTGGACACGCGCTCGACATGGACGATGGGTATCGTTTTGGAGGCGTGCATGCGGGGGTGGCTGTCATCCCGGCTGCCTTGGCTTATGCTGAAGCAAACAAAGCGAGCGGCCAGTCACTCTTGCTATCGGTCATTATGGGTTACGAGATCGTGAACCGTATTTCAAAGGCGATGAATCCTTCGCACTTGAGTCGCGGCTTTCATACGACGGGTACCTTGGGGGTCTTGGGTGCTGCGGCCGCCTGTGGTGTGCTTGGCGGCTTGAATAAAGAGCAGATGGCGAGTGCGATGTCGATTGCCGCCTTGCAAGGCGCAGGCTTGTTGCAGATCTTGACAGAAGGCGCGATGGTCAAGCCCTTGCATCCAGGTAAAGCGGCGATGGCGGGCGTGTTGTCGGTGGACTTGGCCAAGCGCGGCGCGAACGGACCCGTGACGGCACTCGAAGGGCAGAAGGGCTTGTTTAAGGCGATGGCCGATGAAGTCAAACTCGAAGCCTTGTTTGAAGGTCTCGGGTCTCATTTCTATTTACATGATCAGTACATCAAGCTGCATGCGGCCTGTCGTCACGTGCATCCCACGGTCGATGGCGTGCAGGAGATCATGCGTAAGCATCAGCTTAAGTTTGCCGATATTCAGTCGGTTGATATCGCAACCTATCCCGTGGCAATTAGTTTCTGTGGCGCAAAAGAAATCCCTGATTCCGCTGAGGGTGCAAAATTTAGTTTGGCATATTCGGTTGCAATGGCTGCGTACTACGGCGATGTCGGTGAAGATCGCTACGTGCAAGCGGTTGTGGCGAATAAAGAGATCCAAGGCTTGGCAAACCGCATCAATGCCACGCTCGACGACAAATGGGCAAAGGCCTATCCGGCTAGTCGCGGCGCCTCGATCGTGTTGAAGACAACAAAGGGTGCCAGCTACAACGTGGATGTTCCGCTTGCCAAAGGTGAGCCAGAGAATCCAGCGTCGGACGAGGACATCATTGCGAAGTATCGGCACAATGCCGAGAGACAAGATTCTGCTGCCGTAGAGAAATTGCTGCAAGTCTTGCTCTCGCTTGAAAAGCATTCAGCCTCAGACGTCACGGCGTTGATGGCCAAAATGCGTATTGGATAATGAAGAGACGAAATTTGATGAGGCAGACCGCGTTAGCACCCATGCAAATATTTTTTTCTAAATCTTTCGCCGCAGGACTATTGAGTGTGTTGGGTCTTTGGTCTGGCCTGAGCCACGCGCAGAGCTTAGACGCCTGTGTCTCGGGTTTGCGCAAGGAGGTGCTTGCGCAAGGCATCACTGCAAAAACTTTCGATACGGCCACCAAAGGTGTCGAGTCCGATCCGGATGTGTTGAAGGCGTTTGATTTTCAGCCAGAGTTTCGGATCGCGATTTGGGACTATGTGGCGGGATTAGTGGATCAAGAGCGCGTCGACGATGGTCGCGCTATGCAGAAGAAATGGTCTGAGGTATTGCAGCAGGCCGAGCAACAGTATGGTGTCGATGCGCGTGTGATTGTTGCAGTGTGGGGTGTTGAATCCAATTACGGTCGGATACAAGGCAAGCGAGAGATTATCCGCTCGCTCGTCACGCTCGTCTGTGCGAATAAGCGGCAAGCCTTTTTTAAGGGCGAACTCCTCGCTACGCTGCGCATTCTGCAGAGCGGCGATATTGCATCTGAGGCCTTAGTGGGTTCTTGGGCGGGGGCGTTTGGTCAAACCCAATTTATGCCGACCACGTATCAGCGATTAGCCGTAGATTTTGATGGAGACGGTAAGCGTGACATCGTGAACTCTGTGCCTGATGCGCTGGGTTCTACTGCGAATTTTCTGCAAAAGGCGGGTTGGGTAAAAGGGCAGGCCTGGGGTTATGAGGTCAAGATCCCTGCGGATTACGCTGGTCCTTCTGGCCGACGCACCAAGCAGCCATTAGCGCAATGGACTGCTGCGGGCATCAAACCGATTGATCCTGCACGTGCGAAGTCTGCTGGGGTGACTGACACCACACAGACGGCCTTGCTGTTGCCCTCTGGGCCGAAAGGCCCCGCGTTTTTGGTCTTCCGTAACTTCGATGCGATTTACAGCTATAACGCGGCTGAGTCCTACGGCTTGTCGATTGCGCATTTGGCAGACCGTATTGGGGGCGGGGGTGTCTTCAAGACCCCTTGGCCAACGGACGATGCGGGGACCAGTCGTGCAGAGCGTCGCGAGATTCAGCAGCTTTTGATTAAAAGAGGCTATGACATCGGTGAGGTCGACGGGTTGATTGGAGCGCTATCGCGCAAAGCGATTAGTGATTTTCAGGCTAAAGTCGGCATGCCGGCGGATGGAAGAGCTGGGCAGCGTTTGTTGAAGGCCTTACGTAACTAATCGTTGGAAGCAGAGCAGCATGACTTCGTTGGAAAGGCCTCGCCCGCAGTCGATACGTGAGGTATTTGTTACTTTCAGCCTCTTAGCCCTTCAGGGCTTTGGCGGTGTGCTTGCGTTTATTGAACGCGAGATGGTTGAAAAGAAAAAGTGGCTCACACGCGCAGAGTTTATTGAAGAGTGGGCTGTGGCGCGCACGATGCCGGGTCCTCCTGCATTGAACATCGCCGTGATTGTTGGTTCACGCTACTTTGGCTGGCGTGGTGCGGTGGCAGCCGTGGTGGGTATGTTTGCCATGCCCTCGGTGATCGTGCTGTTGCTGGCCGTTGCCTATACTTTTTTTGGACATCATCCCGAGGTCATCGCAGCCTTGCGTGGCATGGGCGCTGTGGCCGCAGGCTTAATCACTGCGACAGGTATTAAGCTGTTGTCGGCTTTGAAAAGCAATGTGCTTGGTCCAGTGCTCTGCATAATCTTGGGTGTGGCCAGTTTTGTCGGTACGGCACTATTC
>JBILHV010000257.1:0-3422 GCA_044350305.1 Burkholderiaceae bacterium | reverse complement strand
CAGGCAGCGCGGCACGCAAGCTCTTATCCAGTTTGGACATAAATTCCTCCCACACTTCGCGTGTGACAGGACCTCCGGGAGGCGCACCGATCACGATGGTCGGCGAAGGCGTCCATGGCCCAAGCGCATCCATGCGCGCATAGAAACCCGTCACCTCTGCAGGCAAATTACTCGTTTGGCGCGCGAGTTCAGTGATCTCTGCCCCTTCTCGCCAACACGACCGAGTGAAATCCTCACGAATCGAGACAGGAGAAAACGCATTGGCCTCAAGGGCAAAGCCCATGATGGCAATTTTGGGGTTTGATGTAGACATCTGAACGACTCCCGCCTATTAGGCTTTGCGTAAGGTGTAGAACAAAGGCATTTGTTCTTGAAAATCTACCCAGCCTTTGCGCAGCGCCGAGACTTGATAGGTTGCACCGAGTGGAACGTAAGGAACATCTTCAAACACCTGCAGTTGCAATTCACTACAAATCTTCTTTTGCGCTTCAAGGCTTGTCGCGTTAAACCAGTCAAGCCTGAGCTGCTCAATGCGCTCGCTGGTTGGCCATCCAAACCAGGCCTTTTGCCCTGATCCTCGTAGCGCCAAGTGGCCGGCAGGATCTAGATTATTTGAACCCGTGATCGCCGTGAACGTCACGTTCCAGCCACCCGCTGACGGCGGCTCTTGGCTATTGCGCCGCTGCATCAAGGTACCCCAGTTCATCGCTTGCAAATCAGTTTTAATACCCAGCTTCTTGAAGAGATCCACAGTCATGAGCGCTGCCGTATGAAAGACGGGGTAATCAACGGGATCAAGGATCACGACGGTTTCGCCCTTATAGCCCGCCTCTTTGATCATCGCACGCGCGCGTGCCAAGTCGCGCTTACCGGTTATTTTTTCCATACCCGCCTTACTATCCATCGGCGAGCCCGGAACAAATACCCCACACTTATCATCCCAGTATTCAGGGAAGTCGGGGCCATTCATCCCCATCATGTACTCAGTCTGGCTCACAGCCGCCAAAACTGCTTGACGCATCAACTTATTATTAAACGGCGCATGCAAATGGTTAAACCGCATGAGCGAGATGGACGGTAGCGTGCGCTTGATGAGCGTAATGTTCTTGTCTTTCTTGAGTATCGGCAAAAAGTCACTGTCAACTTGTTCGACACCATCGACTTCATTATTCTGCAAGGCAGCAATCGATGTTGCGCGATCAGGAATAATCTGCCACTTTACTTGCTCGATATGCACGATCTTCGGACCCGAAGTGAATTCGGGCTTTCTCTTGTCTCGGGTAGGGACATAGTCGACAAAGCGCTGATAGACCGCCTGCGAACCAGAAACCCATTGATCATGAATAAAGCGAAACGGTCCAGAACCATTCATCACCCTCACCTGCACATTATCGGGCGTCTGGGCAAGCTTCTCCGGCATGATGCATGCCATGCTGCCCGTTGGGCGCGCAATCGCATGAAGCAATAAAGGAAATGGTTTGGTGAGCTTAAATTCGATTGTCTTATCGTCCAGAGCGGTAAGGCTCTGAGTTACCTCCATCAAGGAGCGCCCCATCAGATCTTTTTTCGCCCAGCGATTTAAGCTCGCGACGGCATCTGCCGCACGAACGGGCGATCCATCATGAAATTTAAGATCATCACGCAGCATGATTTTCCAAACCAGCCCCGATGGATCCATCACATGGCCGACGGCCATCTGCGGATGCGGTTGGTATTGACTGTCTAATCCGTACAACGTGTCGAAAACCAGCTGCGAATGAATATTCGTGATGAAGACCGTGCTGAACATGGGATCCAGAATCGTCAAATCCGCATGCGGTACCCAACGAAACAGCTTGGCGGGTGCAGAACCTTGCGCGTGTAGCACCTGAGGCGCAGATAGTGCGGCAACCGAAGCCGAGGATGTCACTAAAAATTTTCTACGGTCCATTTTTTATCTCCTATGTTTATTACGTTAGTACATACCGCCAATCTTGTGCTGCGCTACAAAATGACCCTCACCGACCTGCACTAAGGGGGCAACAACGGGCAGGTCATTCAACGCTCTCGCAGGGCTTGGGATTTCCGAGAGTTCCAGATTACGCGCTCGACGCATCTTAGGATCTGCAATCGGGACTGCCGCCATCAATTTACGCGTGTAGGGGTGTTGTGGGTGTTCAAAGATTGCGTTACGAGGCCCGAGCTCAACAATCTGGCCCAAATACATCACCGCGACACGATGGCTGACGCGTTCGACCACAGCCATATCATGCGATATGAACAAATAAGAAATACCTAAATCGTCTTGTAGGTCAATTAACAAATTAACAATTTGGGCTCTTATCGACACGTCCAGGGCCGATACCGCTTCGTCTGCGATGAGAACTTTGGGATTCACAGACAGCGCGCGTGCAATACAAATACGCTGCCTTTGCCCACCCGAAAATTCATGTGGCCAACGGTTAATGGTTGCCGGATCTAAGCCGACCCGCTCCATCAACTCCGCCACACGGCGATCAGCCTCGGCACCCTGGGCCAAGCCCTGAATAATCAATGGCTCTTTGATGCACTCGCCTATCCGCATGCGTGGATTCAACGACGCAAAGGGATCCTGAAACACAAACTGCACGTTTCGACGAAGTTCGCGCAAGGAGCTCGCACTCGACTGCACGATCGGCTTTCCAGCAAATAATATTTGACCAGACGTTATCTTCGCCAAGCTAATTAACGAACGCCCGGTGGTTGTCTTGCCGCAGCCAGACTCCCCGACAAGTGATAGCGTCTCGCCCTCGTGCAAATCAAAACTCACCTGCTCAACAGCATGGACGCGCTTGACAACGCGCGAGAAAATTCCACCGCGAATATCAAACCGCGTCACAAGATCTTTCACACTCAGAATCACAGGACTGGTGTGCACGCCCTCTGCAGAACGTTCACTATGTTTGACATGACGCACCTCGGAGCGGGCGCGATCCGCGTCGCCCTCTTGCAGCGGTAAGTCAAAACGCATGGGTTCATGCGTTCCACGCATGGAACCGAGCTTCGGCACTGCAGCCAATAGCGTCTTTGTATATAAATGGGTGGGATTCGCAAACAAGGAATACACATCATTGTGCTCGACAACCTTGCCGTGCCGCATCACCATCACACGATCGGCGACTTCCGCGACCACACCCATATCGTGCGTAATAAATATGACGCCCATATTCATCTCTTTCTGCAGCGAATGAATCAGCTGCAGAATCTGAGCTTGTATGGTGACATCTAAAGCGGTCGTGGGCTCATCGGCGATTAAGACGGATGGTTTGCATGACAACGCCATCGCGATCATGACGCGCTGTCGCATACCACCCGACAATTCATGCGGGTAACGACCCATCATGGCCTTTGCGTCTGGTATCCGCACCTGATCCAGAATTCGAATAGCAGTCGCGGTAGCCGAA
>JBILHV010000256.1:0-3442 GCA_044350305.1 Burkholderiaceae bacterium | reverse complement strand
AACCTTACGTCAGTCAATCCCGTAGGATTGATTTTACTCAGAATCATATTGCTGGTATCCAAAGAAATAGTCTGCGTAACTTTTTTGATGTCTTTTGTGAACGCGTCAACCGACGAATAGAGAACAACAGATTCGCGCGCCGACGACTCAATCATCGGTAGAATAATTTTTTCGTAGTAATTTGGACCAACATGTTTATGCAGCAGAGCAAGGTTAAACGGATACACCGAATATTGAAACGAAATGGTCATCTTCGACTTCAACCGATCAGAGGTTAACACCTCGATATCTGTCGTTTTCTGCTGAATCTGCGCGTTGTAGACCGTCATTTGATTCCAAGGGAGCGTTAGCGTCAACCCCTCGCGATAGACATTATCGAGATCCGTACCGCCCCCAAACCTTTTGTACAGAATGCCAAGCTGTCCAGCGGGAATCACATGCACTGAGTAAGGCCAGACCATCACCAGCGTACTTATTGTGATCAAAAATATCACGATAATTGTCACTGCGTGCCCACGTAAAAACTTAACGTAGTCACGGACCAACACTGACAAATAAGAAAAAAGTCGATTCATTATTTTTTAACCATCACGTTAATCGAACTTCCTAAGCTTGCCGTTTTCGATAAACAACAGATGATCAGCTCCGTGAAAATAGTGATCATCGTGCGTAATCGCAATCACGATTTTATTCAAGGCTCTTAGCTCAGGAATAATCTTTTCATAGAAAAACTTTCGGAACTCTGGATCTTGGTCAGATGCCCACTCATCCAAAATAATAACAGGACGTTTCTCAAGTATCGACACAATTAAGGCGATACGTTTCTTTTGTCCTGTCGATAAATTTAAATCAGTGAACGCGTGACTGGCAAACTTGACACGCTCTGGGAGCTCTAGTTTCTTGAGCCAACCATCCACCTCTTCATCGGAAATCTCATAATTTCCGTAGAGTTTTTTAAACAAATAAAAATCACTGAAAATTGCAGAGAATAAGTCTCTGTAAACCTGCGACTGTGCACCATTTATTTCGACACCGTTGAGCAATAAGCGACCGGAGTCTGGCGCAATCAAACCTGTCAAAATCCTAATAAAGGAAGTTTTTCCAGAACCATTACCACCGCGAACAAAATAAACTTTTCCAGCCTCAAACTCGCAACTAATGGGCCCCAATATGAACGGAGTCATCCCGGTTTTGCTATCGAAACGATAGGTGACATTTTCGACAGAAATTTTATGCACGACTTGATCAACATAGTCGTCGCGTGACGCCGGAGGCCGTTTAATCTCTTCCAACTGCTGCATGAAACGATTGACCTCCTCTGCCGCAGTATTTGCCTGAGAGAGCAACGGCAGCGAACTAATTATCCCAGTCAATGAACCCGCAATGAACAGTACGGTTGTCGAAACAGCCACAACACTGCTGTGAAACCCCGAAGAAAACGACGGAACAATGAAAATGGTCATGCCCACCAAGGCGTAAATCATGACTTGGATTGCGTTGAAGCTGTTCGACAAATAGACAAAGGTCTGGGCCTTCACGTCCGCCACATGTCGCGAACTCGTGATGATGTCATTGCTGATGTCAAACGCACGTGCCGAATTCATCTTAATTTCTTTGAAGCCGGATAAAAAATCGGAGATCTGCGCACTGGCCTGCCCCTCCTCAGCCCAAGCAGCGCGCAATTTATCATGCATGGCCGTGAAGGTTCCTGAGAAATACAGAATAACAACAAAGCCAAACACCAGAGTGAGCAGTCCAGCAAACACGGACAGGTAGCACAAGTAGGCGATCGCAAACACTAACATCGCAGCAGCCTGACAGGTCGGCACAGCCAGCGTTGCACCTTGACTGATCGTCAAGGTGTCACGGCTTAAGATCGTCAGGATATGGGGAATCCCAATTTTTTCTAAGGTCAGTAAATCAGTCTTTAACACTTCGCCCATGATGCGCATCCTGATTCTATGAACCAGCATCTGTGTCGCAGAGATACTTTCCTTATTATTGATGCGCACCAACATGGTGTAACAAATTAACAGAGGGATGAATAACGCAAACGCCCAGACGGGCATCTCTTGAGCCGCCACCTTTGCCGCGGAATAGTTCACCAGCGCAATCAACGCCGTACTACACAACCCAGCCAGCCCTGCCACATAAAGGATGCGGGCAAGACTTAACCCTCCGTATTGCTGCACGAGCTTGATTAACTCTGAGGCCTGACTAATATTACGCATCTATGCGATCCATTCGACTCGGCTTTTAGCCGGCATTACTCAAACTGGGCTTACTGAGGCATCGACGAGGTCGGTTGCAGTATTTTTCTTAAAAAACTTTTTCTTCGCCGCGTTGACTTGCTCTTGATAAGCAGCCCGGAGCGACTCAGCCGACATTGCCACCAAGGTGCCATTAGATTCAAAGTGACGAACAAACAATGTACCAATCGCATAGGTAGTCGCGTATGACATCGCTGGCTGTGTCACGGCCGCCAACGCAGTGCCAACCACTGGTACATTTTTAATGAGAGAGGCCGACAATGAGGCTGAAGCCACAGTCGTTACGCCTCCCCCACTCAATCCGGACAGGATCGCGCGAACCTTGCGTTGCTCAAAGGGAATGTCGTAGACTCTACACAAATCATAAATCATCTTGATCTGCACGCCAGAAATGGTGACGATATCAAGGAATGGCACGGGAATAAACCCAGCAACCGTTGCCCATTGAGACCAATTTTGAACAGTTTGATCGGCCAATAAGCGCCGAAAATCTTTCGCCACCGATGGGTTAGTCAAGACCACATCCACACCAACCGAACCCTCTAAGTCAAACTGCTTAAGCGCGGCGTCGCCGTGTTGATACGGACCCGATGTATTTGATTTCGCCATAATCATCACCTTTTCAATAAGACTAGAAAATAAAATCAATGTAGAGTTTAAGGAAGGTTAAATCAACGTCCGAGTTTAACTGCCATACGTCTCAAATGACTCAGTCCGCGCAAATCTAAAGATACGTACCTGTGCTGACCACACGCTTGTCTGGCTAAAAATATAGAATGCTTTCGAACGCTCAAGATCGAAGCCGCAGCAAATCCCAAAGGACCTCCTACTGCAAAACCAGCGAGCGCGAGCGAGAAAAAACCAACTCGCGGTGGATCGATCGGTCCTTCGAGATGCATCAACGACACAAAATCACCGCTCGATTCATAAAAACCCACAACATCGGATTGCGGACCGGACACGATGTCGCAGACATTTAACACTTGGCCATCCTTGCTCTGCGCAACGGGCTCCGGCCCAACTCGATCGTGGTCTGATGCGCTGCGGCCAATTTTTTTTTCGTCATCAGGATTAACGGACGCACTAAACACAACGTCGTCTTGAGTATGCGCAGTCGCTGCCTTTCGTGTGGGCTTCTCGACAGGCGCGGGCGCAGCAGCTTTCCTCGTCGG
>JBILHV010000255.1:0-3455 GCA_044350305.1 Burkholderiaceae bacterium | reverse complement strand
TTGAAGGGAGAGGTTTCCCTGTCAACGTGATGCCGGTGCGTGACTACGGCGTTCAGTTTTATGGAACTGTTATTTACACAAGTGATGCGCTATTGAAAAAGAACCCGGACCTTGTGAAACGCTTTGTGCGTGCGACGATCAAGAGCCTGATCTGGACGCATGGCAACGTTGAAACGGCGATGAAAGAAATTGTTGCTGTGTCGCCAGACCGCGACCTCAAGCTCGAGTCACGCAAACTACGCATGATTTATGACTTGTACAACACCCCGGATTACGCTGAGCGATTTGGCCTCATGACGGATGCCAAGTGGCAATCATCGATTGACATCTTAGCCAACGGCGGCGACCTGCCTAAAAAGCCAACGGCAGACTCGATGTACACCAATGCAATCATTAATAGCCTTGATGAAGCCAAGACTCTTGCGCAAGTCGTCAAGCAACCCGCGAAGTAAGGTGATGGTCGAAGCGAAGCGTCAGGATGCGCAGGGCATCCAAATTGAAGCCGTAGAGGTCACGTATGGAGTGGGCTCCGCTGAGTCTGTGCGTGCGCTCGCCCCTATCGACCTGAGCATCAACGCTGGCGCATTTGTTTCCTTGGTCGGTCCATCAGGCTGCGGCAAAAGCACACTACTCAAAGTACTCGCCGACCTCATGCCGCCGACAGCTGGCGTGGTGCGTATCGATGGGGCGGCGCCCTCGGTGCTGCGTCAAGCGGGTCGAATTGGTCTCGTGTTCCAACAGGCCAATTTAATGCCATGGCTTACGATTGAAAAAAACGTCTGCCTCTTGCGCGAGTTGGTCCGTCAGCGCAAAGAGAATGCAGGTGTGACAGAATCAATCGATATTGCGAAACTGATTGAAATCGTCGGGCTCAAAGGTTTCGAAAACAAGCTACCCCATCAGCTTTCCGGTGGCATGCAACAGCGCGCAGCCCTTGCACGTGCCCTGGCGCTAGACCCCTCGGTGTTGCTGATGGACGAACCCTTCGCCGCGCTGGATGAAATCACGCGCGACCGGATGGCGTTTGAACTGATGCGCATTTGGCAGCAATATCAAAAGACCGTTATTTTTGTGACGCACTCGTTAGCAGAAGCAGTCTTTCTCTCCGACCGTGTCGTGCTGATGTCGGCGCGTCCCGGACGTATCCATAGAATCTACGAGATCGATTTACCGCGACCTCGCACTGAGGAAACTCGGCTATCCGACGCATTTTTAATGCTTGTCGCCGAAATTAACCGGGAACTTTATAAAGTCATGCATGAGCAGGTCAATCAATGACAAGTCGTAAACACATGCCAGCCCTCACCGTTGGCGACAACGCGTACGAACGCGGCCTTCAACACGGCCAGCAATTCGCCTCTGACGTCGCGGCCAACGTAGAAACATATTTGCTCCGTTTTGAAGCGTCTGGCCTGCCTCGCGCCGAAGCGTTAGAAGAAGCCATGCGCTGGCAACACGCGATGGAATCGCAAAATGCCGAATATGCCGAAGAGATGCTTGGCCTTGCAAAAGGCTCTGGTCAATCGGCTGCAGCGATTGCACTACTCAATGCTCGGTATGAAATCGCCTTCATGATTTTTGGTAAAGATGCGCGCAAACAAGAACAGGCAACAAGCGAGACGGATGGCTGTACGACCTTTGGGTTGTTATCCGATGTGACGGCAGACGGACACACCTGGCTCGGACAGAATTGGGATTGGATTGCCGGCGTACACCAACGCACGCTGGTATTGCGCATCCAACGCAAAAACAAGCCGAGTCTTGTTTGCATGACCGAAGCGGGAATCGTTGGCGGTAAGATGGGCGTAAACGAGCTTGGTATCGGCTTAGTTGAGAATGGTCTAGCGTCACACCTTGACGGTTGCAATCCCTATCAAAAGCCCTTCCATATGCGTTGCCGTGAGGTCTTGGATGCAGATTGTTACGCCCATGCGCTGAGTCCTATTGTCACAACTAAACGCACCTGCTCCGCAAACTTCGTCATCGGTGGCGCGCAAGGCGAGATCATCGATTTAGAAACGAGTCCGAATCATGTCTCGTACTTACTGCCTCAACAGGGGATCGTGACGCACTCAAATCACTTCCTTGGCGCGGGCCATGGTGATTCGCAGATGGAAAAAGTCAGCCCCGGAACGCTGTTTCGTGCAGCACGTATGCGACGTCTGCTCGAAAAAGGTGAGCACTCAATTGATGTCGCGACAATGATCGCTGCGATGAGTGATCACTTTAGCTTTCCGCATGCGCTCTGCCGTCATCCAGATCCTAAGCAAGCGCCAGCAAAACAGACAATGACCACCGGCGCCGTACTCATCGACCTAGAACAACGCACGATGCATATCGCAGATGGTCCCCCCTGCGAATTTTCTTTTGTTGCCCATACAGTTTCGCAATAGGTGTTAAAAAATGTCTACAAAAAAAATACAAATTATCGTTGAAGGCGCAACCGGTCGGCTGGGGAATAACCAGCACTTGCGTGCCCTGCTGAATATTCGCAAAGAAGGCGGACTACTACTGAAGAACGGCGACCGTCTGATGCCAGAACCGGTATTACTGGGTCGCAATGCCGATAAGCTACAAGCACTCGCCGGTCAACACGACATAGCCTGGAGCACTGACCGCGAAGCTTTTCTGGCGGATAAGACAAATGAAATTTACTTTGATGCGAGCGTAACCGCTGGACGTTACGAGCGGGCGGCCTCGGCGCTGCGTGCCGGTAAGCATGTGTATCTAGAAAAACCGATTGCCGAGACCCTCGAGCAGGCTCTTGATTTAGCCAGCATGGCTGAAAAACTCAAACTCAAAAACGGCACGGTTCAGGACAAGCTGTTTTTGCCAAGCTTGCTTAAGCTGCGTAAGCTTAAAGAGTCAGGCTATTTCGGTGAAATCCTGCAAGCAAAAATCGACTTTGGTTGGTGGGTCTTTGACGGCATGATTCATCCGGCACAAAGATCGAGCTGGAACTACCGCAAGCGCGATGGTGGTGGCCTGGTCTTAGACATGTTTCCACACTGGCGCTATATCGTGGATACGTTGATCGGCGATATCAAGTCGGTTTCTTGTCGCACCAAAACCGCAACACCCAAGCGCCTGGATGAACAAGGTCGCCCCTATGATGTTGACGTCGAAGACGTCGTGCTAGCCACGTTTGAACTTGCAAACGGTGCGTTGGTTGAGGTCAGCGCCTCATGGGCTTCACGTATCAAGCGCGATGATATTCTGACAATCCAGGTCGATGGCACACAGGGCTCAGCTCTCGCGGGACTCTATCGCTGTCACATCCAACCCATGGCCGCCACACCCAAGCCAGTCTGGAGTATCGACACCCCAACGACCGAGAATTTTGATGCGCAATGGCTTGAAGTGCCAGACGTCGCCGTCTACAACAACTCTTACCGTGCCGGTTGGGAGCTATTTTTAAAGCATGTCGCAGAGGATGGCGCCTTCCCTTCGCCCCT
>JBILHV010000254.1:0-3466 GCA_044350305.1 Burkholderiaceae bacterium | reverse complement strand
ATCAATGACTTATGGAACTATCAGAGAATTCGAATTGTAATAAGAGAGGGGTTTAAGCTGCGCCCAATATTTGTGCACAACTACCTAGATAGAACCTAGCTTTGCAAGCATTTTGCCCCGATAAGCCGCATAAATATTAGGCTTTTTGGCTTATGCCGCATGAAATAAAGGGCTATACAAACGAACCTCGTCAACCAACGCATAAACAGCTTCGGGCGGGGTGAATTGTGAGATTCCATGCCCTAAATTAAAGACATGCCCTCCCTGTCTGATTGGCCCAAAGGCCTCCAGTACTCGACGCACTTCAGCACGGATCGCTTGCTCACCACCAAAGAGTGCAATGGGATCAAGATTTCCTTGGAACGCAACCGAATCCGACACGCGGCGACGCGCTGCAGCAAGATCAACAGTCCAGTCCACGCCAACCGCGTCTGCACCGCACGCAGCGATTGATTCGAGCCACTGTCCACCGCCCTTGGTAAAGACGATAGCTGGCACTCGTCGCCCCTCGCGCACGCGCGTGAGCGCCGCGACAACCCGCTGGGTATATTGCAAAGAAAACTGCTGAAAAAGCCCATCCGCCAAGACACCACCCCAGCTATCAAAAATCATGACAGCTTGTGCACCCGCTTCAATTTGAGCATTTAAGTACAGCGCTGTGGTTTGAGCATTGATATCTAGAATCTTGTGCAACAAATCAGGGCGCGCGTAAAGCATACCTTTAATCAGGCGATAGTCATCACTGCCTTTACCCTCAACCATATAGCAAGCGACGGTAAAAGGACTCCCGGCAAAACCAATCAGCGGCACCCGGCCATCTAATTGCTTGCGAATTAATGCAACCGCATCAAATACATAGCGCAATTTTTCTAAATCTGGCACAGCGAGTTTGGCGACATCTTCTTCAGTGCGCACGGGATGTGCGAAACACGGCCCCTCGCCTTGCGCAAAAGACAAACCTAAACCCATTGCATCCGGTACGGTCAGAATGTCTGAAAACAAAATGGCCGCATCTAACGGATAGCGTTCGAGAGGCTGAAGCGTGACCTCGGCCGCATAATCCGGGTTTTGTGCCAAACCCATGAACGACCCAGCACGCGCACGTGTTGCGTTGTATTCAGGAAGGTAGCGGCCAGCCTGACGCATCAACCATGTCGGGGTATAAGGCACGGGCTCCCGCAAGAGGCTACGTAAAAACACATCGTTTTTTAAAGGCGGAACTGACACAAGTTTCCTTTGACTTTTAATGATGGACGGATGCGGCGCACAATCACATTCTGCACTCGAGGCATTTTACTCTGTCAGATCTTCTGGCCGATACTGCTCTGCATCAATTTTGTGCTTACGCATCAAGGCCCAAAACGCACGTCGATGCTTGTTCGAAGTCCGGGCCGCCCTCGCGATGTTGCCCTGCGAACGCTCGAGTGCCTGCTCAATGTACTCTCGCTCAAAGCCTTCAATTAACCTCGCTTTTGCATCTTGAAAGGGCTCTCTCATTGCAGGAACTGACGCTGCGCCTGTACTTTGGTTAGGCTGTTTTGAACGACTTTGTATTGCACTGCGTGCTGGTCGCCCACCTAAGTTGCGCCGACGAATCGGTTTTGGGGGCGCTGACATGCAGAGGTGTGGTGCCGGTACAGTCGCTGGCTGAGGCAATATACCAATGGCTTGCAGCCACGCCGTTTGTCCTGGGTGATCCGATTCGCGCAACGTACCTGGGCGAGGCACACGCGCCACCGTTGCCAGCAGCCGTGCACGAAACTCCTCCGGACATAGCGGCAACCTGACAAAGTCCGCGAGGCCCAGCTCAAGCAAGTCCTGCATGGCTGCGGACTTGAGATCTTGAAAAATTCCAACAATGGGTAGAAATGGACCACGCGGGATCGCTGCCAAGGCCTGTCGTGTCCAACCGAGGCTATCCGTTGATACCGGCAATAGGCATACGTCGAATCTTCTTAAGCTCACGCTCGCTTGCGCAATGGCATGCACGGGCAACTGAATCAACTGTCCCTCAGCAACTTCAAGATCTTGGCCCGCCTCCCAGTCCAGGGGGTGCAACCTGATTCTTGAGAGCCCTGATTGAGCGACCTCAAGCGTTTGTGGCATCCAGGTGGCGTGCACTTCCAGCACAAGCACTGCACAATCTATTTGTTGACGCATTTCTCTATGCTCCGACCAAAAGCCGATAGGCTAGAGAGTTTGCCGAATTCCGAATATTCGGAATTCACGCATGCGGGATAATCGCAGTGATTAACCTGTCACACCACGGTTGTTACATCACGGCTTTCACATCACAGATAAAAAACGCGCCTAATTAGGCGCGTTTTTGACGAAAGATAGCGCCTTAAGACTAGTGCTTGTTCGTGATTTCCCGAATACGACGTGCGGCAGAAGCTTGTGCCACCAACATATCCAATTCAGCTTGCATCGCATCGATGTCAGCCTTATCTTTCGCATTCGCAAGCGCTTCTTGTGCTGCTTGGCGCGCTGCCTCGGCCTTCTCGGCGTCGAGCTCTCCACCGCGGATTGCCGTGTCAGACAACACGGTTATGTGTCGAGGTTGAACCTCTAACAAACCACCCGCCACAAAAATGCTCTCTTCCGTACCATCTTCTAAAACGATACGAACCAGACCAGGACGAATCCGCGAGATCAGCGGGGTGTGTCCGGGCATAATGCCTAACTCACCCGACTCACCTGGCAGCACTACGAACTTTGCAACGCCAGAATAGAGAGATCTTTCGGCGCTCACAACGTCTACTTGTACCGTAGCCATAACAAATCCTTATTGGAGCTTCTTGGCTTTCTCGAACGCTTCATCGATACCGCCGACCATGTAAAACGCTTGCTCGGGCAAGGCATCACACTCACCGGTCACAATCATCTTGAAGCCGCGCAGTGTCTCAGACAGCGGAACGTACTTACCGGGCGAGCCAGTAAACACCTCAGCAACGTGGAAAGGCTGCGACAGGAAGCGCTGAATCTTACGTGCGCGTGCCACTGACAACTTGTCTTCTGGCGACAATTCATCCATACCCAGAATCGCGATAATGTCGCGCAACTCTTTGTAGCGCTGAAGCGTTTGCTGCACACCACGTGCTACGTTGTAATGCTCTTCACCCACCACGTTTGGATCAAGCTGACGGCTGGTGGAGTCAAGCGGATCCACGGCTGGGTAAATACCGAGCGAGGCGATATCACGCGACAACACAACAGTCGAATCCAAGTGCTGGAACGTTGTTGCAGGCGATGGATCGGTCAAGTCATCGGCAGGCACGTATACGGCCTGAATCGAAGTGATCGAACCAGTCTTTGTCGAAGTAATACGCTCTTGCAGAACACCCATCTCTTCAGCCAGCGTTGGCTGGTAACCCACAGCCGAAGGCATACGACCGAGAAGCGCAGATACTTCAGTTCCGGCCAGTGTGTAGCGATAAATGTTGTCAACGAAGAACAAAATGTCACG
>JBILHV010000253.1:0-3487 GCA_044350305.1 Burkholderiaceae bacterium | reverse complement strand
CCGAGCACGAAGGTCGCATTATTCAGAGCCGCAGTGAAGACTCCGTGATCCGCGAGATCGAAGATATCCGCGATAAGGTGCCCGGCTTTACTGGCGTAATCTCTGACCTCGGTGGACCGACAGCCAACATGTACCGGATCGGCTGTAAGAGCCCAGAGATCGAGTCTGCGTGCCGTAAGCCCAGCTGTGTCTACCCAGATGTTTGCCAAAATCTGAACACCGATCACAGCTCCTTGATTCATATGTACCGCCGCGCGCGCGCGGTCAAAGGCGTTAAGAAGATTCTGATCGGCTCGGGCCTGCGCTACGACTTGGCGGTCAAGTCGCCCGAATACATTCGCGAGCTCGTCACACACCATGTCGGCGGCTACTTAAAGATTGCCCCCGAGCATACCGAAATGGGGCCTTTGTCAAAGATGATGAAGCCTGGCATTGGCAGCTACGATAAATTCAAACAACTGTTCGATAAGTTTAGCGAGCAGGCTGGTAAGAAACAGTTTTTGGTGCCGTACTTTATTGCGGCGCACCCAGGCACCAGCGACGAAGACATGATGCACTTGGCCATGTGGCTCAAGACACATGGCTTTCGTGCAGATCAAGTGCAGACGTTTTATCCAAGCCCCATGGCAACCGCCACGGCGATGTATCACTCAGGACGTAATCCGCTCGGTCGCGTGACGCGCACGAGCGAGACGGTTGATATTGTCCGAGGCGACCGTCGTCGTCGCTTACATAAAGCGTTCTTGCGTTACCACGATCCGAATAACTGGCCGATGTTGCGTGAGGCGCTCAAAGACATGGGTCGCGCGGACTTGATCGGGAACGGAAAAAAACATCTGATCCCTTTTCATCAGCCGCGTACCGATGGCAGCTACACAAGTACCCGCCGCAAAAATAGTACGGAAGCAACAACCGTTCGACGTCCCGTCAGCGTCAGGCCTGGCCGTATGCTGACGCAACACACGGGGCTCCCGCCACGTAAAAAAGCGTAGCGTCCACCACTACGCCTAGTGATTGTCTCGCGGCACTGCGCTGCCACTGCAGCCGACTAAAAAGTCAAAATCAACCCCATCATTTGCTTGGTTGACGTGATCCACATAGAGCTTGTAATAGCCGCGATTCAGTGGTGGCTTGGGTGCTTTCCACTTCAAACGTCGTTCCGCAAGAATCTCATCGCTGACGTCTAAATGTAGTCGGCGCTTTTTGACATCGAGCTCAATCATGTCGCCCGTCTCCACTAAGGCCAACACACCGCCCGCGGCAGCTTCTGGCGCCACGTGCAAGACAACCGTGCCGTAGGCGGTACCACTCATGCGCGCATCTGAGATCCGGATCATGTCGGTGATCCCTTTTTTAAGGATCTTAGGGGGGAGGGGCATATTGCCTACTTCGGCCATGCCTGGATAGCCTTTGGGCCCGCAGTTCTTTAACACCATGATGCAGTGTTCATCGATATCAAGCTTTGGATTATTGATCTTCTTATGGAAGTCCTCGATATTTTCAAATACCACCGCACGCCCTGTGTGTTTTAACAGTTTAGGCGTGGCAGCCGAGGGCTTGATGATGGCGCCATCAGGGCAGAGGTTGCCTCGCAGCACGGCGATGCCCGTGTTCTTTTTGAAGGGCTTCTCCCACGTCGTGATGACATCGCGATTCCAGCACTCTGCTTTTTTATTATTTTCCCAAAGCGACTTACCGTTAACAGTCAGAGCCTTTTTATTTAAGAGCCCTTGCTCACCAAGCGTTCGTAAAACGACGGGCAAGCCGCCCGCATAACAAAAATCTTCCATCAAATATTTGCCGCTAGGCATCAGGTTCAGCAAGGTGTGAACATCGCGTCCATACTTGTCCCAATCATCGATGTTCAACTCCACACCAATCCGACGTGCGATGGCGATTAAATGGATGACTGCGTTGGTTGAACCACCGATGGCTGCGTTTGTTCGGATGGCGTTTTCAAAAGCTTGGCGCGTCAAGATTTTTGATAGCGTCAGATCCTCTTTGACCATTTGCACGATACGTCGTCCGGACTCCCGGGCGAGCACATTGCGCCGCGCGTCGACTGCGGGGTAAGTGGCATTGCCCGGCAACGCAACGCCTAGGGCCTCAACCATGCTTGCCATTGTTGAAGCCGTGCCCATCACCATGCAGTGACCATGCGAGCGGTGCATGCAGGATTCGGCTTCATGGAATTCGTCCACCGTCATTTTGCCGGCACGAACATCTTCTGACATAGACCAGGTGTTGGTGCCAGAGCCGATATCGTGTCCGCGATATTTACCATTAAGCATCGGGCCACCCGATACTCCGATCGTCGGAATATTGACGCTAGAGGCGCCCATTAAAAGTGAGGGAGTGGTCTTGTCGCAACCAAAGAGCAGTACAACCCCATCCAAGGGATTCGCACGAATCGTTTCCTCGACATCCATGCTGGCGAGGTTGCGCAGCAACATGGCCGTGGGGCGAACCAAGGTTTCGCCAAGCGAGGTCACGGGAAACTCAAGCGGAAATCCACCCGCCTCCAGCACGCCTTGCCGGACTTGATCCGCTAAGAGCCTAAAGTGTGAGTTGCACGGCGTAAGCTCTGACCAGGTATTGCAGATGCCAATGACCGGCCTGCCGTCGAACTGATCATGGGGAATTCCCCGGTTTTTTGTCCAACTACGGTAGAGGAACCCGTGCACTCCATCGCGCGCGAACCATTGGCTAGAGCGGCGGTTTGACGCTGGTTTTTTTGTCGGTTTGCTCATGATTGGCTCCTCATTAGATACTGGATCAGTCGTTTCTTATAGCTAAAAGCAAGGGATAGTACTAAGCCCGAAAGCCTTGTGTTTGTCCTACGATAGCTGGACAGAAACCCCAAAAATGCGACGTGCACAAAAGTGTACTTGGCTAATGGGTTGTTATATATCAATTTTTAGATTCGGAGAGACGCATCATGAAACGTTTTGGACGTATGACTTTGGCGCTAGCGGGTGCCCTCACCTTGGGGTTAGCCTCCACAACGTACGCACAGACCGTCATGCGTAGCAGCATTTCGGTTGCACAGAACTCCCATCAGGGCGTCGGTGTTGACGTGCTCGCACAGGAAGTTGAAAAGCGTACGAAGGGACGCATCATCATCAAAAACTTCTATTCAGGCAGCCTCGGTGGTGAGCGTGAAAGCATTGAGTCAGTCCAGCTGGGTACCCAAGAATTGACCGGTACCAGCACGGGTCCGATTCCAAACTTTGTACCTGCTGTGCGCATTCTTGATATTCCTTTCTTGTTCCGTGATAAGGCACATGCACGCGCTGTGCTGGATGGCCCAATCGGCGACGCACTGCTCAAAGAATTTGATAGCAAAGGATTCAAGGCGCTTGCCTGGTCCGAGAACGGCGTGCGCCACATGACGAACAGCAAGCGTCCGGTGAATGTGCCTGATGACTTGAAGGGCCTCAAAATGCGAACGATGGAGAACCCAGTCCACGTTGCTGCCTACAAGGGC
>JBILHV010000252.1:0-3490 GCA_044350305.1 Burkholderiaceae bacterium | reverse complement strand
GCCAGGCGATAAGCAAGCCAACATGATTCTGGATGACGGTGGCGACGCCACGTTGTTGCTGCATCTGGGAACAAAAGCGGAATCCGATCTTTCCGTGCTGAACAATCCCGGCTCGGAAGAAGAAGTCGTCCTGTTTGCCGCCATCAAGGCGCAGATTAAGAAAGATCCGAAGTGGTACTCCACCCGCTTGGCTCAAATCAAGGGCGTGACTGAAGAGACCACCACGGGTGTGCTGCGTTTGTATCAAATGTCCAAAAAAGGCGAACTCGCCTTTGCGGCGATTAACGTCAACGATTCGGTGACCAAGTCAAAGTTTGATAACTTGTATGGCTGCCGCGAATCATTGGTTGACGCGATTAAGCGCGCAACGGATGTGATGATTGCTGGCAAGATTGCCGTGGTGGCGGGATATGGCGATGTGGGCAAGGGTTCGGCCCAAGCGCTAGCCGCTTTGCGTGCGCAAGTATGGGTCACAGAAATCGATCCAATCTGCGCTCTGCAAGCCGCGATGGAAGGCTTCAAAGTCGTCACCATGGAAGAAGCTGCCGACAAAGCGGATATTTTCGTGACAGCGACGGGCAACTACAACGTGATCACACGTGCACACATGGACCGCATGAAAGATCAGGCCATCGTTTGCAACATCGGTCACTTCGATAATGAAATCGATGTGGTGGGCATTGAAAATCTTCAGTGGGAAGAGATCAAGCCACAGGTCGATCACGTGATTTTCCCTGACGGCAAGCGCATCATCTTGTTGGCGAAGGGTCGTCTGGTGAACTTGGGCTGCGGTACGGGCCATCCATCGTTCGTGATGTCGTCTTCGTTTACGAACCAGACAATCGCGCAGATCGAATTGTTCAGCCGTAACGAGCAGTACAAATCGGGCCAGGTGTATGTGTTGCCTAAGCACCTCGACGAAAAAGTTGCGCGTTTGCACCTCAAGAAAATTGGCGCCAACCTTACGTCACTGACCCCACAGCAAGCGGCATACATTAGCGTGAAGCAAGAAGGTCCTTTCAAGGGCGACGCATACCGCTATTGATGTTGTGTGGTTAACGGGTGTTAGTCGGATTTTCCGACGAGCACCCGTGAGCAGTGCTCACCGGAGATTGAAATGATGACATTATTGTTAGTCTGGATATTGAACGCTGTAGCACTGCTTGTCGTAGCCTATGTATTGCCAGGCATCGTTGTTGCGAGCTTTGGCTCTGCCATGCTCGCAGCGTTGGTGTTGGGTTTAATCAATAGTTTGGTTAAACCCGTTCTGATTCTGTTGACCTTGCCAATCACCGTTGTTACCCTTGGACTGTTTTTGCTTGTCTTAAACGCACTCATGTTTTGGATGGCGGGCTCTATCCTGAAAGGGTTCCAAGTCAATGGCTTTTGGTGGGCCGTGGGCGGTGCGATTCTCTACAGCCTGATCTCAGGCTTCTTATCGAATTTGATTAATAAATGACCACTCAAAATAACCAGGCGTTCAGCCTGGAGTTTTTCCCCCCTCGTGACGCGGCTGCGCAGCAGCGTCTGATTGAGGGTGCAAAACAGATGTTGGTGATTCAACCGCACTACGTCAGCGTGACGTTCGGTGCAGGCGGATCGACACGCGAAGGCACGCTCGACACGGTACGGACGATGCGCGATTTAGGTTGTGATGCCGCACCGCATTTGTCCTGTATCGGTGCGTCGCACGATGATCTGCGCGCGCTGTTGCAGCGTTACCGACAAGAGGGCGTCAAACGAATCGTTGCGTTACGCGGTGACATGCCCTCAGGCATGGGGGCGGATGCCGCCGGTGCGTTGCGCCATGCTAACGATCTCGTCGAATTTATCCGTAAAGAGACGGGTGACTGGTTTCATATCGAAGTTGCCGCCTACCCAGAGATGCATCCACAGGCAACGAGCCCCGAGCAGGACTTGATGCACTTTGTACGCAAAGTGCGCGCCGGTGCAGATAGTGCGATCACGCAATACTTTTTTAATGCCGATGCATACTTTGATTTCGTTGATCGCGTGCAAGCTAAGGGGATCGACATCCCGATCGTGCCTGGAATCATGCCGATCACCAATTACACACAGCTGATGCGCTTCTCGGAAATGTGTGGCGCGGAAGTGCCGCGCTGGATTCGTCTTCGTTTGGCGGAGATGGGTGATGATAAAGAGTCGATTCGTGCGTTTGGCGCAGATGTGGTGACAGACTTGTGCGAGACCTTGCTCGACAATGGCGTGCCTGGTTTGCATTTTTATACGCTTAACAACGCCGAGGCGACCTTGGCGATCTGGCGTGGCCTGCAAGGATAGGGCAGGCTGTAAGTCGATTGGATCAAGTAAGTAAGCAAGCAAAAAAAAGGGGCTCGTGTCGAGACCCCTTTTTTATTAAAACTGTTTGAACGGATTGCCGAAGGGGCAGGTCCGTTCAAAGGGCTTAGTCAGCGTACTGACCGGCAGCCTTGAGCAGTGGCGCCCATTTATTGATTTCGTCTTTCACCCATGCCTGTAAGGCGGCAGGAGTTTGCTTGGCTTCGGGCACAATGACTGCACCCAGGTCGGCTGCTTTAGCAATCACGGCTGGATCCTTCAGTGCTGCCTTAAGCGATTGGTTCAAGCGTGCGGCGACTGGGGCTGGGATGTTCTTTGGCCCATAGATGCCATGCCAAACTACGATTTCAAAATCCTTGAGGCCGCCTTCACGCAAGGTTGGAGTATCTGGCAGGTACGACAGACGCTCGGCGGATGTCACGCCGTAGAGCTTGACTGTTTTAGCTTTGATTTGTGCAAGAGTTTGTGTGGTTTGATCGCACAAAACGTCGAGCTGGCCGCCCAGCAGCGCAATCATCGCGGGGCCAGTGCCTGAGTAGGGAATTGCGGTAAAGCCCACGCCCAAGGCTTGTTGCAAGAGGGTGCCACACAGCTGTGACACGGCCCCTAGGCCAGCGTTTGCCAAGTTGAGCTTATTGCCTTGTGCTTTGGCATAAGCAATGAACTCAGCCATGTTGTTTGGCGGGAGGTCTTTGCGGCCAAGCAGAGTCATGGGCACGTCAGCAACGAGACCCACGTAGGTGAAGTCGGTCAATGCATTGAAAGGCAGCTTGCGATAGAGCGTGGGCGCTGTGGCCATTCCGTTGTGATGGATTAACAGCGTGTAGCCATCAGCGGGTGCCTTGGCAACGAAGGCAGACGCGATCGTGCCGCCAGCACCAGCACGGTTTTCAACGACGACCGTTTGGCCAAGATCTTTAGTCATGGACGCAGCGATTGTCCGAGCCAGGATGTCGGTCGGGCCGCCTGCGGCAAACGGTACAACCAGCGAAATTGGCTTGGTCGGAAAGGTCTGTGCCATCGACGTGCCCGTGAAGGCTGTCGAGATCAAACCGGCGGCAAGCATCAGGCCGCGAAGTGTTTTTGAGAAGGTCATGTCGTGCTCCAGTCGTTGTATGTCTAAACGTAATTTTAGCTTGATACAGTCAAAGTGACCGCAAATTGTCCCTAC